>DASRHH010000141.1:0-3678 GCA_035650635.1 Dehalococcoidia bacterium
CCAAGCCGCATGTACATGCCGGACGAGTAACGCTTGACCGGCGTATCGATGAAGTCCTCCAGCTCCGCGAAGGCGACGATCTCGTCGAAGCAGGCGGTGATCTCGCGGTTGGTCATGCCCAGGATCGAGGCGTTGAGAAAGATGTTCTCGCGGCCGGTCAGGTCCGGGTGGAAGCCGGCCCCTAGCTCGATCAGCGGCGAGACGCGGCCCTCCACCACCACCTCGCCCTCGCTGGGGCGGGTAACCTCCGCCATCAGCTTGAGGCTGGTGCTCTTGCCACTGCCGTTGCGGCCCACCAGCGCGAATGTTTCGCCGCGATAGACGGTGAAGCTAACATCGTGCAGGGCATGGAAGGAAGCCCAGCCTTTGCCGCCCAGCAGCGCCGGCACGAATTCGCGCAGGCTATTGCCTTCCTTGATGTGGAAGCGCTTGCTGACGTTGCAGAACTCGATCGCGGGCTCAGATCCGGTCAGCAAAGCTCGGCTCCATCTTCTTGAAGAGATAGTACCCGACGACGAACGCGACGACGGAGATCGCCAGGCCAATTGCCACGCGGTCCAGTCCCGGGCCGATGTCCTGCAGCAACACCCGGCGGTAGGCGTTGATCAGCAGCGCATTCGGGTTGACATCGAAGAGGATGTGGTACTTGTGGGGAACTCTATCGATCGGGTAGATGACCGGCGTCATGTAGAACCAGAGCGTCAGGGCTACGCCGACCAGGTAGCGCACGTCGTGGAAGAAGAGGTTAAGCGCCGCCAGCGGGAACGCCAGCCCCATCACGAACGTCAGGTGGATGAGAAAGAGCGGCGGCACCCAGAGCGCGGTCCAGGTCAGGGGATGGCCGTAGTAGACCATCATCGCGGCGAGGATCAGTAAGCCGAACGCCAGGTCCACCACCTTGGTCAGGATCGCGGCGATAGGCAGGATCTCGCGCGGGAAGCGCACTTTGGTGACCAGGCTGATGGCGCCGGTAACGCTGTCCGTGGCGGAGGAGAGCGCATTGGCAAAGAACATCCAGGGCAGCAGCGCCACCATCACGAAGAGCGGATAGGGCACGCCCCCGCTATCGAACCGCAGCAGCACCGAGAACACCAGCGAAAGCGTCAACATCTGCGTCAGCGGGTTGAGGATAGCCCAGGCATAGCCCAGGATCGATTGCTTGTACTGGCCGCGCAGGTGCCGCACCGTCATGTGCCAAAGCAACTCATGCCGGCTCAGCAGTTCCCGCAGAGAGGCCACGAAGTACGGCAGGCCGGCATGGGCGCGGCTGCTGCGCTTACGGGGAAGGGTCAGGCTCTCTTGCATTCGATATGCGGCGTCTCAGGCGTCTGCAACGATAATAGGTAAACGCCGGCCACAAACACAAGGAAACGCCGGCGCTTCCTCAAAGGCAAAACGCCGGCAGGTGCTTTCTGGTTATTGCCGGAAGGCTAAACGCGCACGCGGGAGGGGTGTGGGGACTCCTGGGTGATCGGCCCGTCAATGTAGAGGTCGCCGTTGCGGATCTTGAGGTTAAAGCCGCAATCGGGGTTGGTGCAGACCCAGGCCTTGAAGTGAATCGAGGCGCCCTGGCTGCTGAAGTCCGATAGGGGAACAAGATCGCCCGTCTGACACTTCTGGCACTTGGGAAAGCTTGTCATCGTTAACACCCTTACGCTCCACCCGAGTTTTACCGAATTTTCGCGAGTATACATGAGCCCGCCCACTATTTGCAAGCTGCGAAATAAGGCGACCTGAAAGTGTTGCGCGGACTAACCGAGGTGCGCTGAGCGGGAGAGCAGCCAGTACTCCAGGCTGTCCGCCAGCGCCAGCCACGACGCCTCGATGATGTCGGTGGAGGCGCCGACCGTCGTCCAGCTGAACTCGCCGTCGGTCGATTCCAGGAGCACGCGCACGGAGGCGCCGGTGCCTGTGGTGGAGTCGATAATGCGGACCTTGTAGTCCACCAGCTTAATGACCTCGAGCGTCGGGTAGAACTGCAGCAGGGCCTTGCGGACGGCGGCGTCGAGAGCGTTGACCGGGCCGTTGCCCTCCGCGGCCGTATGCATCACCTCATCGCCCACGCGCAGCTTGACCATTGCCTCGGAGAGCATGCGGCGCTCGCCGGGTTCGTGCTGGCGCCGCTCGACGACCAGGAAGTCCTCCAGCTCGAACAGCGGCTCGTAGTCTGGGCGGTTGCGCCAGACCAGCACGTCGAAGGACGCCTCCGCGCTCTCGTACTGGTAGCCGCGGCTCTCCATCTGCTTGACCTGTTCCAGCAGCTGGCGCGCCTCGTCGCGGTCGACGTCGATGCCGCGCTCCTGCAGCAGCGCCAGGATGCCGCCGCTGCCGCCGAGCTCCGAGATGAGGATGCGCGTGTCGTTGCCGACCAGCGCCGGGTCGATGTGCTGGTACGACCACTCCTGCTTGGCCATTGCCGACATATGCAGGCCAGCCTTATGCGCGAACGACGCCGCGCCGACGTAGGGTTGGCGCGCGTTCGGCGGCAGGTTGGCGACCTCGCTGACGTAGCGCGAGACCTCGGTCAGCTTCTGCAGGTGCTCCAGGCTGATCACGTCCTCGCCCAGCTTGAGCTTGAGGTTGGCGATGATGCTGGCCATGTTGGCGTTGCCGCACATATCGCCGTAGCCGTTCATCGCGGCCTGCACCTGGGTAGCGCCGGCGCGCACGGCCGCCAGGCTGTTGGCGACGGCCAGATCGGCGCCGTTGTGGGCATGAATGCCGACGGCGCAGCTCACGCTCGCGACCACCTCCCGCACGATCGCCTCGATGCGGTCCGTCATGGTGCCGCCGTTGGTATCGCAGAGGACGACGCTATCGGCGCCGGCATCGGCAGCGGCCTTGACGCACTGCATCGCGTATTTCGGATCGGAGGCGTAACCGTCGAAGAAGTGCTCAGCGTCCAGGAATACCGTGAGGCCGTGCGACTTCAGGTAGCGCACGGAATCGGCGATCATCGCCAGGTTCTCCTCCGGCGTCGTCTCGAGGATCTCGGCCACGTGCCGGTCGTCCGCCTTGCCGACGATCGTCACAACGGTCGTGCCGGCATCGACCAGCGCCCGCAGGTTGGGGTCGGACTCCGGCTTGGAGCCGGCGCGGCGCGTCGACCCGAAGGCGGCCAGGCGCGAGTTCTGCAGGTGCAGACCCTTGGCCC
Source organism: Dehalococcoidia bacterium (assembly GCA_035650635.1). Classification (GTDB taxonomy): domain Bacteria; phylum Chloroflexota; class Dehalococcoidia; order SM23-28-2; family DASRHH01; genus DASRHH01. The sequence goes on from DASRHH010000141.1 coordinate 3,155, forward strand.
GCAAGAAGAACTCGGCGTCCTTGGGATTGGAGCCGGGCCAGCCGCCCTCGATGTAGTGCACGCCCAGCTCGTCCAGCTTGTGAGCGATCTTCAGCTTGTCTTCAACGGATAGGCTGATGCCCTCCATCTGGGTGCCGTCGCGCAGGGTCGTATCGTAAAGCTCGATCGGTGGCATATCTGCGCTCAAGTTTAGCGGAACCACGAAGCGCGCGAAAGCGCATCGATTCTTTCTATCGGCAGCAGCGCCTACAATAAGGCGCAGCATGGCCAGCGACGACGTCACCGCCACCCTGCTGCTCTCCTGCCCCGACCAGAAGGGGTTGGTGGCGGCCATCTCCGACTTCATCTACCGCAACGACGGCAACATCATCCACGCCGACCAGCACACCGACTCAGAGGAGGGCATCTTCCTCCAGCGCGTCGAGTGGCAGCTCTCTGGCTTCCGCATCCCGCGCGAGAAGATCGCGAAGGAGCTGGAGCCGATCGCCGCGCATTTCGGGCTGACCTGGGAGCTACGCTTCTCC
>DASRHH010000142.1:0-2079 GCA_035650635.1 Dehalococcoidia bacterium
CGGGTTCGGGCTGGTCTCGGCAGTAACGCGGGCCGCCTGGGCCGTTGTGTCCGGAGTAACGCGCGCCGCGTTCGCGGTGATCACCGGCGAGGTAAAGGTCGCGGTCGCGCTGGTCACCGCGGTGGTGAAGGCCGGCTGGGACCTCTTGGTCGGAATTTTCAACGTCGCATTGGACCTGCTCACAGGCCGATGGTCGAAAGCCTGGTCGGATATCCAGGCGATGGTAACGCAAATCGTACACGCTATCGAGGGATTCTTGTCGTCGGCCTTGTCCGACATCCTCAGCACAGCCTCCCGCGCCTGGTCATCGCTGATCTCGGGACTCAAGTCTGCGGGCTCTGACCTGCTCGGATACGTGCGCCGCCTACCGGGCATGATCCTCGCCGCCCTAGGCGACGTCGGCCACATGCTGTGGAACGCGGGTGTGTCGATCATCAAGGGCCTGATCGGCGGTATCAAGTCGATGATCGGCGCCGTCGGGCACGCCATCGGGTCTGTCGCGTCGCACATCAAGTCGTTCCTGCCGTTCTCCCCGGCTAAGCAGGGCGCGCTGTCCGGCAGGGGCGACCCGTACAATTCGGGCGTATCGATCGCGAAAAAGATCGCTGCCGGGATCCGTGCGACAACGTCCGAGGTAAAGGCGGCTATCAAAGGCACCACCGGGCAGATGGCTGAGGCGCTCGGCGACATCTCCTCACAGGAGGCAGCGGGTAAAGGCGCGCTCGCGGAACTGGTCGGCCATCACCTGGGGAACAGCGCCACGGCGAAGAAGCTGAAGGGCAGCCTGGACGCGCTGGAGGCCAGCGCCAGGAAACTCCAGGCGGCATTCGGCAAAGCGTCAGGGGCCAACGCCATCACCGCCGCTACGGCTGCCGCCGCGAAGGCCGCCGGCAGCGGGAATGTCGCCCAGATGACCGCCGCTCTGGCTAAGGCGCTCAAGCAGGAAGCCGCTGGCAGCAGCAAGGTGACGAGCCTGAAAGACAGCGTGGCGGTAACCCAGGCGCTCCGTAAGGATGAGGAAAGCCAGATAAAGAAGCTGATAGCGGCTCGCAGTCAGGAGGCGAAAGAGAAGACTGCCGAGTCGAAAAGGCTGCGCGCGGAGCAGGAAAAAGAAATCAAGTCTTTGGAGGCGCTCCGGGCTAAGCAGGAAAGTTCGGTTAAGGCGACCGATGCTGTGGTGTCGACTCTTAAAAAGAGCCTGACCGGGTTGAAAGACGAGGTTACCAAGCTTAAGGAGGCGCTTAAGAAAGCCGAGAAGGCGGCTGCCAAGGCGGCGGCGTCCTCGTCGAGCAGTTCATCCTCGGACGGTTCGTCCAGTTCGGGCGGCTCCTCTGGCGGGACCGTGCAGACACCGGACTGGGGGAACCTGGTCCAGTGGCTCACCGAGACCGCGAATGCCCAGAATCCTGCTGACGGCGGGTCATGGCAGGGTAACCCGGGGCCGCTCGGCGGGTTCGGGCTCGCCTTCGACCCCGGCTTGGCGCCGCGGCCGGCCGGCAGATTCGGCGGAGCGTCGCTGGTGTTCGCCAGTGATCTTGACAGAGCGGCGGTCGCCCACCTCGCCGGCCTGCGCGATCAGGTCGACCGGCTGATCGCTGCCACCATGGCGCAGCCCGCGAAGAACGCCGCAGGGATGGCGGCCGCGTTGAACGGCGTCTCCGGCACCGCAATCGTCCGAGGAGGCTGGTAGTTGGCCAGCCCGGCTCATGAGGTCGAGGCGCGCCGTCTCGCCCTCGCGGTGCTGCTCGCGGCAATCGACGGCAGGGACGAGGATCTGGCAGCACTCGTGGCGGAAGCTGGCCGGGACGAGCTGGCTGTCGCTGTCGGCGGTCTTGCGATCGCGGTAGGCGCAGCGCTCGGAGAGGTGCCGCCGGAGAGGCGAGCCGCGCTCCGTCACGGACTCGCCGAGCACGCCCTTGACGTGGCCTTCAGAGATGGCGCATGACAGCAGACCCGACAGCATGCGAGATCCGCAGGCTCGCTATCGGGGCGATGCTGGCTGGGCTCGATTCCGACGACGAAGCCACGCGCGTGCTCCTGGCCGGGCTGCCCGAGGCGACCCTCATCAAGATCGTGGGC
>DASRHH010000143.1:0-3104 GCA_035650635.1 Dehalococcoidia bacterium
CGGCGTTGCCCCCGAAGGCGGAGGAGGTGGCCGATGTCCGCGTTTGAATTGTCGCCGGTCATCACCGTCTCACTGGCGATGATCGCGGTCAGTCTGGCGACCTTCACAGCCTGGAACTGCATTGCGGACATGCTTCGGCCCTCGCGGAAGCGCGTTGACCAAGCCGCTCGCAAAATCACCGAGCGGCTGGGGCGCGGGCTTACCGCCGCCAAGAAGGAAACGCTCTACAGGATCGTGTTCAACGCCCTGATGGCTGCGTTTGGCTTTGAAGACTTTCCGCCGGTGAAGGAAGCCGATTAGAGGCGGCCTTCCTCCAACCCAGCAGGTACGGGCGTGCCCGTACCGCGGCGATGGCAGTCAAGATCGAGAAAGGGAATGGTACGCGGCCACCGGCCGCCAATCCTGGAGTTGATCCAATGCTCATGCGACATGAACAGGTGGAGAAGCAGAAGATCAAACCGCGGGCGAAGCCGCAGGCCCGTCAGGCATACGACCAGGCCGAGCTGGAGCGGCTGGCCGACAGCCTCGTCGCCGGCCAGTTGCAGCCGATCGGGCTGCTGGCGGATTACACGCTGATCTGGGGCGAGCGGCGGTGGCGTGCGGCGATGCTGCGTAAGGAGATCACGCATCTATCGGCGGTGATCGTTGACACGGAGGTCAGCGAGTTCGACTTCCTGCTCATGCGGGCGACCGAAAACTTCCAGCGGTCGGACCTGACGCCGTATGAGAGGTGGCTCACCTGCTCGGAACTGCTCCAAGCCAATCCCGAAATGGAGCAGCAAGACCTGGCGCGGGCGATGAAGCTCGATCCGAGCACCATCAGCAAACTGCTCTCGCCCTCGAAATGCTCACCGGCGTGGCGCGACGCACTCAAGGCCGGCCAAGTCGGCATCGGCGACTGCTATGCGGCTTCCCGCTTGCCGGAAGCCGAGCAAGCGGCCTTGCTCGCCCTCAAGCTCTCGGGCGCCAGCCGGGATGCCATCGTTGATGCGGCCCGGAAACGCCGGAAGGGTCCGAAGCCGGCCGTCCGCGTTTCGCGGGTGAAGTGCTTGCTGCCAAGCGGCGTCACCGTGGTCGTGTCGGGGGAGCGCGTGTCTTTGGAAGAGAGCATCGAAGCACTAGCAGCCCGTTGACTTATGGGCGCTTTGTCAGCGCCCCGGTGATCGTGTGGCGGTGGGCCTGATCCAATTGCAGATTCGCCCTGCCGTCTGATACGCGTGCCGGCCGGCCATCTGGAGGCACGCCCACAGCTTCGAGAGAAGCGCAACCGCGCCGCTGCCGCCCTGCAGCGCCTTCGGCTTGCCCACCCCGGTCAGCAGCCGCAGTAGCCGGCCCAAGTTGTGCGCCGCCGCCGCGACCACGTACCGCTTGGTCACGTCCGCCAACCCCCGCAGCCAACTCCGCCGCGCCCCGCCGGTCTCGCAGACGTGGGCGAAGGTGCGTTCGCACACCTCGCTCCGCCGCCGTTGCAGTGTCTTGCCCTTGGCCCGCCTCACCCGCCGCCGGTTGCCAGAGACGGCCCGCCGGAACGCCGCCGGTTTATCGACCCACTTCGACCGGTGCTGGCGCCGCGGCTCCGGGATGTACGTCCGCACGGCCAGGAAGTCGCACAACTCGATCGTCGCGGCAGCGTGGTAGCCCTTGTCCGCCGCCGCCTCGTCGATCGCCGCGCCGCTGCCCGCTTCCTTCAGGTGCAGTTGGGCCGCCATCACACTGTCGGCCAGCGTCGCCGTGTCGACCTGATCCGCCGGGTAGATCTCCGCCGCCAAGATCAGGTCGCTCGTCAGATCGACCACGTGCTCGGCCTTGTAGGCCAGGTGCGTCGTACCGTCCTTCATCTGCGTGATCCGGGCGTCCCCGTCGGTCGAGGACTGCCATTCCTCGTTGCTGACCCGTTTGTTCTTCCGCTTCTTGTCGAACCGGCGGACCTCCTCGGCCGTCGGCTCGTGGGCCGGGTCGATCACCCCGTCCTCCCGCATCAGCCGGGTGACGTACTCCGTCCAGTCCTCGCCCGTGTCCCGCCGCACGATCGACTTCATTGCCGCATTCGCCTCCAGCGTCGTGCTGTCCACTCCCACCGTCTTGCCCGAGAGCAGCTTCTTGTCGTGGGCGATCGCCAGCACGAACTCGAACACCTCGGCGAACACCGCCTCCGGCAGCCGCTTGCGGGTGTTGGTCAGGGTCGAGTGGTCGGGCGTCGGCTGGTCCAGCGGGATGCCCAGGAATTGTCGCAACGCCAGGCTGTCGGCGCACCGCCAGGCGATGCCCCGCTGGCTGCCCAGGCCCTCGAAGTAGCCGACGAACAACATCCGGAAATACACGCCCGGCGGCACACTCGGCCGGCCGCGGGTCTCCTCCTGTTCGTAGTACTGCCGGCACCGGCGTTCGACCCAGCGGTCGAACCCGGCCTCGTCCAAGAGGGCGTTGAGCTTCTGGTAGAACGGGTGCCCGGGCGCCTGCGCCAGTTGGTCGGCCGCCACGAACAACGACTCCTGCCGCGGCTTCCGCTTGCCCATCGCCATCGGCCGTCCCCTCCCGGCCCCACATGACCAACCCACGCCGGCAGAGTACCATGCCCGTCAAGCGGGATAATTCAACGGGCTGCTAGCCGACGCGATCAAGGAGATGAAGCGCGCCTGCGAGCTGGGCTACACGGCCAAGACCTTCCAGGCGGTGATGAAGGATCGCAGCAAGAAGCGGGATGTGGCGTAGCGTGGTTCGTCTCTGCGTTGCCGTGGCAACGGCAGGGTTAGCGATGAGTCGTCTTTGCGTCCGGCGGGCGGAAGCGCCGACGATCGAGGCGCCCGAGCCGCAACCAGAACAGGAGCGCGGCGGCCGGGAAATGTAGCGGAGACGACAAGGATCGTCCTCTTGCAGGCGGCAAGAGGACACGTATAGCCGGCGGCCCGCCCGGAAGGGAATCGCGGCGGGTCGCCCCAACCCAAGAAAGGAGAGAACCGGTGCCACTCGGCAACATCCAAACCGAACTCGGGAACGCATTCCTGTTCCTGATGCTGGGTCTGGCGGCCCTGCTTTACCTCGGCCGCAAGTTCCTGAACGACAACCCTGCCGTCAAGGGCGCGGCCAAGAAGGCGGCGTTCCGC
>DASRHH010000144.1:0-14622 GCA_035650635.1 Dehalococcoidia bacterium
GCTGGTTATCATCCTACGGGACGTCCATGACCTCTCCTATGAGGAGATCGCGCAGGCGACCGAGACCTCGCTGGGCACCGTCAAGTCACGGATCAGCCGTGCCCGCGAGCGCGCCCGCTCGATCCTTCTACGCAACCGGGAACTTCTGCCGCCGCAGTTCCGTCAATAGAGTGACGGAACTGCTATGAAGCTACCTTTCGGGCACCAACGGCTGCGCGACCAGCTCTCCGCCTACTTGGACGGAGAGCTGAACGTGCGCCAGTCGGTGCGACTGGACGCCCACCTCGAGACCTGCGAGGCCTGTCGTGGGCTTCTCGAAGAGCTGCACCTGACCCGCGACACACTCGGGCGCCTAACGGCCGTGCCGGCGCCACGCTCGTTCGCGTTGACGCCGCAGCAGGCCGCCGGGGCGCCAGCCCCACGTCTGAAGGCTCTGCCTCTGGCCTGGGGCCTGGCGACGGCGGTTTCCGCTTTTGTGCTGGCTTTCGCGCTGGTGGGCGACCTCGCCAGCAACGACACCTCCGTCCCTGCTAACCAGCCGACGGCCGCACAGGAGAGCGCGGGAGCCCCGCCTACCTCGGCGCTGCGTGCCAACGCCAATGCCCAAGCGAGTGGCCAGCCGTTCGACAATCAGGCGCCGCCGGCCGAGCCCGCCCCTGGAGAAGCGCAGACCTCCCCAGAAAGCGACAACAACGGCTGGCGTGTAGCCGAGATCGCTGGCGCCGCCAGCCTGGGTACGCTCTTGCTGCTGGGCGGCGGCTACACACTGCGGCGCCGAAGGAGCATCTAACGATCGGCTGAGCCGAGAAAGGAACCTGCTATGAAGACCTATCGATCACTGGTCCTGGCGCTGGCAGCTGGAATCACGCTGCTGGCGCTGGCCTGCAGCAGCGGCGACAACTCGGGCATCCGCGTATCCAGCGGCCTCAGCGCTGTGCCGCCCTCATCGCCGTCAGCCTCCGGCTCGATGGGCTCGACAGCAAGCGGCAGCTCCACCACGCAGCGCGATGCCGCTGTGGCGCCGGACATCTCCAAGAGCAACATTGTCAACTCCTATGCCCTGCCGGTGCCGTACCTGCAGGGCAGCCCGCAAGGTCTGAGCGCCCAGGGCTACGGCCTGGCCTCGGCGCCGGCGGACCGCGCGATCGTCTACTTCTACGTCTCCGCCAACTACATCGGCATACCCAAACCGGTGCCAAGCATCGGCTGCATCCCTGCGCCAGAGAACGTCTGCCCAACCGTGGCGCCGGAACCAAGCCCTATTACCCGCGAGACCATTCAGCCGCTTATCGACGCACTCAAGCGCTCAGGCATCGCGGAAAGCGACATCGAGATCAACGTGCAGCCCTACAACGCCAGCGTCAGCGCGCTGGTCCGCGACATCGGCAAGACCGACGCCGCCGTCAGTGCCGTCCGCAGCGCCGCCAGCGGCCACAACGAGTTCGTGCTGAACGAGATCAACGTGGCCTACGCGCTTAGCGATTGCGCACCCGTGGAGCGCCACGCAACCGTTGCCGCGACGCAGGACGCCCGCGCCCGCGCCAAGGCCCTCGCCGAAGTGCTGGGGGTGGAGACCGGCAAGGTCACCGGTGCCTCTCAGCAATTTTTCGGAGGATACGGGCTGTCCGGCTGTAGCAACGACGGTCCCCGCATCATGGAGTATGCGGCTGCGTCTGCGCTGCCCTATGGCCCCGGGCAGGGCCGCGAGGTACAGGTCAGCGCCGTGGTGGCTCTCACGATCGAGATCAAGTAATAGGCCGAACCGGAGTCGAGCGGCCTGTCTCGTGCCGGTCGCGACGTTGTTCGGGTAGCGGCTCGATGCTAGAATTGCGCCAGCAACTGCCCCAGCCGTACCAAGAGGCGCCGCTTGACCGTACTTTCCGATAAGACCATCCGCGAAGAGCTTGCTGCCGGCCGCATCCGCATCGAGCCGTTTCAGGACGATGCCCTGTAGCCCGCGAGCGTTGACCTGCACCTCGACCGCATTTTTCGGGTGTTCCGGGTGACTCGTCGCCCCTACGTGGACGTGCGGGAGACGATGGACGACCTCACGGAACGCATCGTCATTACGGACGAGGAGCCGTTCGTCGTCCAGCCCGGCACCTTCGTCTTGGGCGGCACGATCGAGACGATCAGCATACCGGACGACATCGTGGCGCGCGTCGACGGCAAGTCTTCGCTGGGACGGTTGGGTCTGCTGGTGCACGCTACCGCCGGCTACATCGACCCCGGCTTCGTCGGCCGGCTGACGCTCGAGCTGTCCAACCAGTCGCAGATGCCCATCGCCCTCTACTTTGGCATGAAGATCGCCCAGGTCTCCTTCCTGCGGCTCTCCAGCGTTGTCGAGCGACCTTACGGCGATCCGGCGCTGGGCAGCAAGTACCAGGGCCAGACCGAGCCCACAGCCTCCCGCGCCCACGAAGACTTTCACCCCTGAGCGCATGACCCCCCACATGGCCCGCGCCCTGCGCCTGGCAGCGCACGCCCTCGGCGCCGTTTCCCCCAACCCGGCCGTCGGCGCCGTGGTCGTGCGGGACGGCAGGATCGTCGGCGAGGGCTGGACGCAGCCGCCGCCGGGACCGCACGCGGAGGTCGTGGCGCTGGCCGCGGCCGGCCCGCAGGCGCGTGGGGCCGAACTCTACGTCACCCTGGAGCCCTGCTCGCACCAGGGACGGACACCGCCCTGCGTCGAGGGGATCGTTGCCGCAGGCACCGCGCGAGTGCACATGGCAATGATCGATCCTGATCCGCGAGTGAGCGGCCGCGGCCGGGCGGCGCTTGAGGCAGCGGGAATCGCCATCAGCCTCGGCGATGGCGAGGCTGAGTCACGGCGTCTGTTAGAAGCTTACGTCAAGCAGCGCCAGACGGGCCTGCCGTTCGTCATCGCCAAGTTCGCGGCCAGCCTGGACGGGCGCATCGCAGCAGCCAGCGGCGACTCCCGCTGGGTGAGCAGCGAGCAGTCGCGCGCCTGGGCCCACCGCCTGCGCACGAAGATCGACGCGATCGCCGTCGGTTCCGACACCGTGATCGTCGACAACCCGCTGCTGACGGCGCGTCCCGGTGGGCGCTCGGCAAAGCGGCAGCCGCTGCGCGTCGTCCTCGACACGCGGGGCCGCATTCCGGCAAGTGCCAACATCCTGAACCGCGACGCCCAGACGCTGGTCGTCACGGGGCCGGGGTCGCCGCCGGACTGGCGCCGGCAAATCGAAGCCACGGGCGCCGAGCTGCTGGAGCTGCCGCTGGACGGCGAGCATATCGATCCGCGGGCGCTGCTGGCGGAGCTGGGCAGCCGCGGGGTGCTCTCGCTGCTGCTGGAAGGCGGCGGCCGCCTGCTCGGCGGCTTCTTCGATCGCGGGCTGGTCGGTAAGGTGCATGCCATCGTCTCGCCCATGATCATCGGCGCGGGCAACGCGGCGACGCCGGTACACGGGCGCGGCGCCGGCACAATGGCAGAGGCATTGTTATTAGGGGATGTCTCGCTCCGGCGCCTGGGCCCGGACATCCTGGTGACCGGCTACCCCAAAACTCGTTGACAGCCCCCTGAAGGCAGCCTAACGTAGACGACAGCGCGACTATTCCCGCCAGCGAACTCACATGCAGACCGTAGGCCAGCCCCGGACACAGACAGCCCGCATCCTTGACGACGCCCTCGCCGGCGGCACGCTTGGCCGGGACAACGCCTGCAGCCTGCTCGCCAGCAGCGGCGGCGACCTCGCGGCCCTGCTGCAGGCCGCATCCGAGCTGCGCGACCTCTACAAAGGTCGTATCGTCACTTACTCGCGCAAGGTCTTCATCCCGCTGACCAACCTCTGCCGCGACGTCTGCAGCTACTGCACCTTCGTGCGGCAACCAGACGACCCGGCCGCTCGCACGATGACGTCAGAGGACGTGCTGGATGCGGCACGCCAGGGGCAAGCCGCCGGCTGTAAAGAGGCGCTGTTCTCGCTGGGCGACAAGCCGGAGCTGAAGTACCCGGAGTACCGCGACTGGCTGGGTGCCCGCGGCTACGCCAGCACGATCGAATACCTCAGCGAGATGTGTGAGCTGGTGGCGCGCGAAACCGGGCTCTTGCCGCACGCCAACCCCGGCATCCTGACGGCCGCCGATATCGAGGCGCTGCGGCCCTACAACGCCTCCATGGGCTTGATGCTGGAGAATGTCTCGACCCGGCTGCTGGGCGCCGGGATGCCGCACCACCGCTGCCCCGACAAGGCGCCGCAGCTGCGCCTACGCACTATCGAGGAGGCGGGCCGCCAACGGGTCGCCTTTACCACTGGCATCCTTATCGGCATCGGCGAGACGCTGGAGGAGAGGGTCGATTCGCTGCTGGCCATTCGCGACCTGCACCAGCGCTACGGCCACGTGCAAGAGGTCATCATCCAGAACTTCCGTGCCAAGCCCGATATCCCGATGCGCGATCACCCGGACGCCACCGCGCTCGACATGGCACGCACCATCGCCGTTGCGCGGCTGCTCCTCGGCGATATGAACATCCAGGCGCCGCCCAACCTGACGCCGGAGGCCTACGGCTTCTACCTGCTGGCCGGCATCAACGACTGGGGTGGCATCTCGCCGGTGACCCGCGACTTCATCAACCCGGAAGCCCCCTGGCCGCAGGTCGAGGAGTTGCGTCGCGTCTGCGAAGAGGCCGGCTTCCAGCTGCGCGAGCGGCTGGCGCTCTACCCGGAGTACGTCCGCGCCGGCGACGGCTTCATCCCCGACGCCCTGCGACGGCGTATCAGCGACCTGACCGACGCCGATGGCCTGGTGCGCCGCGAGCTGGAGGCTGCGTGACCGGCGAGTTTCCGCGGCTCTCCGGCGCCTGGGACCGTATGCTCTCGCTGGTCGAGCGGCCGGTGGCGCAGACGCTGGAACGCGCCCTGGGCGGTGAGGACATCTCCGTGGACGAGGCGACTGTGCTCTTCGAGGTCGACGGGCCGGCGCTAACGGCGGTCGCCCTAGTCGCCGACGAGCTACGCCGACGTTCGGCCGGGGACGTTGTCACCTACGTCATCAACCGCAACATCAACTTCACCAACGTCTGCATCAAGCACTGCGGCTTCTGCGCCTTCTCCCGCGACCATCGTGAGGAGGAGGGCTACCTGCTGCCCATCGAGGAGGTGGTGCGGCGGGCTCGCCAGGCCTGGGACCTGGGCTCCACGGAGGTCTGCATCCAGGCCGGCCTGCCGCCCAAGATGGACGGCTACTACTACGTTGACCTCACGCGCGCTCTCAAGAAGGAGCTGCCGGACCTGCACATCCACGGCTTCTCGCCGGAGGAGGTGCTTTACGGCTCCATCCGCGCCCGCTGCTCCATCCGTGACTATATCGGCGCGCTCAAAGATGCCGGCGTCGGCTCGCTGCCCGGGACCTCCGCTGAGATCCTCGACGACGAGGTGCGAGCGCGCATCGCGCCAGGCCGCATCTCGACAGCGCAGTGGATCGAGGTCATCACCACCGCCCACGAGCTTGGCGTCCGTACGACCTCGACGATCATGTACGGCCACATCGAGACCAATCGCCAGCGCGCGGCGCACATCGCCCTCCTGCGCGACATCCAGCGCCAGACCGGCGGCTTCACGGAGTTCGTGCCGCTCTCTTTCATCCATGAGGAAGCGCCGATGTGGCGCAAGGGCCTGATTCAGGGTATCCGGCCGGGCGCCACGGGAGCGGAGGTCGTCAAGATGTACGCCGTCTCCCGCATCATGCTCAACAACTGGATCCGCAACCTGCAGGTCTCCTGGGTGAAGGAAGGCACCAAGCTGGCACAGCTCTGCCTCAACGCCGGCTGCAACGACTTCATGGGCACGCTGATCAACGAATCGATCTCGACGGCAGCGGGCGCTGCCCACGGCCAGCGCCTGCGCCCGCGTGAGATGCGCCGCATCATCCGCGATATCGGCCGGCTGCCCGCGGAGCGCTCGACCACATACAACATCCTGCGAGAATTCGGCCCGGAAGAGGACGACCACTACGACCCGCTGGACCGGCTCGATCCGGCGCGGGAGGACGAGCTGTTCGGCTCCTATGCCCAGCTGATTAGCAGCGGCCGCTTCCGCTTCCACGACCAGCCGGAAGTCCCGCTGGTCGACCCGCTGGCCTCTTAGCGTAGTCTCAGGCCGAGCGCGCCTGATATTATGTTTCTTGCGCATGCAAACCCCTGATTCCGGCTCTGGGGCCCTTCCCGAACCGCAAGACGCGCAGGTTGCGTACTTCTGCATGGAAATCGGCCTGGACGCGGCGATGCCGACGTACAGTGGCGGTCTCGGCGTCCTGGCCGGCGACACGATACGCGCCGCCGCCGACCTGGGCGTACCTATGGTCGCCGTTACGCTCCTTTATCGCGGCGGCTACTTTCGGCAGCACCTCGACGAGCAGGGGCAGCAGAGCGAATCGCCGGTCAGCTGGGACCCCGATACCTTCCTTGAACGTCTCGACCCGTGCGTCTCCGTAAGTGTCGAGGGCCGGGAGGTGCAGGTGCAGGCCTGGCGATACGTCGTCACGGGCGCCTCCGGTCGCACCGTTCCGGTCTACTTCCTCGATACCGCCCTGCCGGAGAACGACACCTGGGACCAGACCATTACCGACCGTCTCTATGGCGGCGACCAGCACTACCGCTTCGTACAGGAGGTCGTGCTGGGACTGGGCGGCCTGGCGATGCTGGAGGCGTTAGGCCACAGCGGCGTGCGCGTCTACCACATGAACGAGGGCCATTCCGCCCTGCTGACGCTAGGTCTGCTGCAGCGCCGCCTGGAAGCTAACGCCGGCCAGCGCGAGGTGGAGGCGGCGCTCACCCTGGTGCGAGCTCTCTGCGTCTTCACGACCCACACGCCGGTTTCGGCCGGGCACGACCGCTTCCCGGCCGACCTGGTGCGGGGCGTCCTAAACCCGGAGGTCGTTTTGCTCTGGGAGCGCACGGGCCTCGCCAGATCCGAAGATGGCATCTTTAACATGACGGAGCTAGCGATGGAGTTCTCCGGCTACGTCAACGCCGTCTCGCGAAGGCACCAACTGGTGACCAACCGCATGTTCCCGGGCAACCACGTGCACTATGTGACCAACGGTGTCCACACGGCCGGCTGGACCTCGCCGGAGTTCCAGGAGCTGTTCGATAGCCACATTCCGGCCTGGCGCCGCAACAACCAGCTACTGCGCTACGCCAACAATATCCCGCTGGACGAGATAACAACCGCCCATCAGCGCGCCAAGAAGCAACTCCTCCAAAAGGTGGAGCAGCGATTTGGCGCGCGCCTGCGGCCGGAGGTGCTGACGATCGGCTTCGCGCGGCGGGCCGCAGTCTACAAGCGAGCCGACCTCCTGTTCACCGATCTCGACGTGCTGAGGAAACTGACGCAGAAGCACGGGCCCATCCAGGTCGTCTTCGGCGGCAAAGCCCATCCGCAGGACGAAGCCGGCAAGGAAAAGATTCGCCAGGTGCACTCCGCCGCTGGCGAGCTGGGCGAGGACATACCCGTCGTCTACCTGGAGGAGTACGATATTGAGCTGGCGCGCCTCTTTGTCGCCGGCGTGGACGTCTGGCTGAACACGCCGCTCAAGCCCATGGAAGCATCGGGAACCAGCGGCATGAAGGCCGCGCTCAACGGCGTCCCCAGCCTCAGCGTTATGGACGGCTGGTGGCTCGAGGGACACATCGAGGGCGTCACCGGCTGGGCCATCGGCGACGAGTCGTTCGAGAGCTCAGGCGATGACGCCGCCTGCCTCTACCAGGCCCTGAGCGACTCCGTCCTGCCGCTCTTCTACGAGCACCCGCTGCGCTTCGCGCGTCTGATGCGCTCCGCTATCGCCCTCAATGGGTCGTTCTTCAACACGCAGCGCATGCTGGCGCACTACCTGGCGGAAGCTTACCAGCTGGACTAGCGGCCTAGAGCCGCTTCTCGCTGGAGTGGCCGGGGAACATCCGCGACGCTGGATCGATGTGCGTTTTCGCAGCGTTGGCAGCGATGGCGGCCTGCGCGAAGCCTGTCACGATGAGGTTCAGCGGCTCCGACCCCTCGACATGAGCAATGTCGCCGGCGGCGTAGACGCCCTTGAGGCTCGTCTCCATGAAACCATCGACCTTGATGTGGCGGTCGTCCTTCATCTCCATGCCCCAGCTGGCGAGCGGCCCCAGAGCCGCCTTGTAGCCGATGTTGATGAGGACGGCCTCCACCGGGATCTCTTTCTCGACGCCTGTCGTGTTGTCGTAGATTACCGCCGCCTTGACGCTATCCTCGTCGCCGATGACGCGCTTCAGCTCGTAAGGGATGAGGATCGGGATACCGGAGGTCTTCAGCTCCACGACACTGGACTCGTGCGCCCGGAACTGATCGCGGCGGTGGATCAGCGTGATGCTCTTGGCCCAGTCCTTGAGGTTGAGGCACCAGTCGACTGCGGAGTCGCCGCCGCCGACGATGAGCAGCCGCTTGCCACGCAGCGGGCCTTTGTCCTTGAAGAAATAGTAGACGCCCTTGCCCTCGTGTTCAGCGACGCCGGGCCGGTCCAGGCGGTTCGGGGAGAAGGCGCCGATGCCCGCCGTGACGACGATTGTCTTGGAAAAATGCGCAGTTACCGCGCTGCCGATTCGCCAGACTTCTTCGCCATTGACAGTGGCGCGGGTCAGCGTCTCAATCCGCTCGTCGTAGACCAGCACCGGCTTGAACATTGCGATCTGCTGCACCAGGTTGTGCACCAGGTCTTTGGCTAGCACCTTGGGCAGCCCGGGGACGTCGTAGATGTACTTTTCCGGATAAAGCACCGCTAGCTGGCCGCCCGGCTCTGGCAGCGCCTCGACGACTTTGGTCTTCAGCTCACGCAGGCCAGCGTAGAAGGCCGCGAAGAGCCCGGTGGGCCCGGCGCCAACGATCGTTATGTCGAAAACTTCGGAATCCATGCTCACCTCACGCGAGATTGAAGAAGGAGGTGCCTCAATTGTACCGCAGCGAATGCTTAACTAGAATGTGCGCAGTTTCACAGTCGGAGGGGGACGATGGCCGAAGCTCTCGAAGGCATCCGCGTGCTGGACCTGACGCACTGGCAGCAGGGGCCGGTAGCGGCGGCCATGCTGGGCGATTGGGGTGCCGACGTCATCAAAGTCGAGTCGCCGGACCTGCCGGACGCCGGCCGCTCCATGGTCCGCTACGAGACCAAGCCCGGCGGCGTCAACGCTTACTTCGAGATGCACAACCGCAACAAGCGCGGTATCGCGCTCGACCTCAAGGGCGAGGCCGGGCTGCAGGTCTTCTACCGGTTGGCCCGACAAGCAGATGTCCTCGTGCAGAACTTCCGGCCAGGCGTCAGCGAGCGCCTGAAGATCAGCTACGAGACGATCTCCGCGCTCAACCCACGCCTCATTTACTGCACAGCCTCGGCCTTTGGACTGCAAGGGCCCGACGCCGGCCTGCCGGCGCTGGACCCGCTGGCCCAGGCCCGCGGCGGCATCATGAGCGTTACTGGCGAGCCGGAGACGCCGCCGACCCGCACGTTCAACGGCTTCGCGGATCAGGTCAGCGCTTTCCTGCTCGCCTTCGGTATTATGCTGGCGCTGTTTCACCGCGAGCGCAGCGGCCAGGGCCAACTGGTGGACGGCTCTCTGCTGCAGGCGATGCTGTCGGTCCAGAGCTTCAATATCAGCAGCTTCCTCATGACCGGCCTGTATGGTGGCGCGCCCATCCCCCGTATTTCGCGCAAGCTGACCAGCCCCCTCTGGAACCATTACAGGGCCCAGGACAACAAGTGGGTCATGCTGACGATGGCCCAGCCCGGCCGCTACTGGCCCCCCTTCCGAGAGACGATGCGCGAAGCTAGCGGCGAAAACCTTCAGCCCGAGGAGATGAGCATCGAGTGGATGATGCGGCGCCCCGGCGAGCTGATGCAGCTGGTGGCGCGGCTGGACGAGCTGTTCGCCACGAAACCGGCTGCCGAGTGGCTGCGGCTCTTTCGCGAGCGCGATCTCCTCATCGAAGTGGTCCAGGGCTACGCCGATATCACTAACGATCCCCAGGTGCAGGCCAACCGGATGATTACGCGCTTCGACCACCCGGGCTACGGGCCGCTGGACATGATCAACGTAGCGGTCAACCTGCATGAAACGCCAGGGGCGATCCGGCGGCCGGCGCCGGAGTTCGGTCAGCACTCGGAGGAAGTGCTGCTGGAGTACGGCTTCAGCTGGGAGGAGATTGAGGGGTTACGGCAGGCCGGCGTGATCGGCCTACGAGTCTAGGAGCGGTTCGTCAGGCGCTGCGACGGCGCCCGCTGCGGACTTTGGGGTCCTGCTCCATCATCTCGCGCAGCTTCTTCAGCGTGCGGAAGAGAATGACCCGCACGTTTCCCTCGCTGAGGCCGAGGATGCGGGCGATCTGCGCGTTGGAGAGCTCGGCATCGAACTTGAGCGAGACGATTTCTTGCTCGCGTGGGGGGAGCTTGCGCATGTGGCCGACAAGGTTGTGTATCTCCTCCTGCAAGAGGAGCACGCTCTCAATGGACTGGCCCTCGTGCGGTAGGCTAGCCATGATCTCGGAGTCGACGGGCTGGCCGTGGCGGGCCTGCTTGCGGCCGTGGCTGGCGATGATGTTGCGTGTTATGGTGAACAGCCAGGCGCCGAACGCCTCTTCGTTGCGCAGAGAACCTGCTTTGACGAAGGCGCGCTCGAAGACCTCGCTCGCTATATCCTCCGCAATGTCGGGGTTGCGGACGCGGCCGTAGACGTAAGCGAAGACGCGCGGGAAGTAGGTCTGGTAGCGTTCGCTGAACGCGTCCAGGCCGTCCGTACTCAGCGGCTCCTCGGTCAGGCTGACCGAATCCGGCAGACGCATATCGGTATCGTCACCCTCGGAGCTCGTCATCCCGTCCGTCCTAGCCTCTTGCTCGACTTTTCTTTCCAGCACGGGCATAATGGCACCTGCATTTCTGTTTCGCGCTGTTTCCGGCTCATTGATATCCTAATATCAACTATTGATATTCTAATTAAGAATTATACTTCTATAATTGATGGGGTAATATTAGGCGGGGTCAAGAGGGGCTGTCAACGCACAGGTGACAATAATCCAGCGATTTTTCCTAAAAATTTAGAGTTAGCGTATCTAGATGCCCAAGAAATGGAACTTCCTCAGCAACCATGGGCTCGTGGTGAGCTACATCGCCCAGCACCCCAGCGCCACCCTGCGTGAGATCGCCCGCGTCACTGACCTGACGGAACGCGCCGTCTACCAGATCGTTCGGGACCTGGAGACGGACGGCTTCATCCTCAAAGCGAAGTCCGGCCGGCGCAACAGCTACGAGTTGGTGGGGCGCAAGCTACGGTACCATGTGCTCTACGACAGCTTTACCCTGGCGGAGTGGGCCGAATCGCTGACCGGCGGCCGCAAGCGGCGCTCCGCCTGAGCGGCGGCTGCTTCCCATCTTCCGACTCGATTAGCTAGCATGGGACTAGCCGCTCTTTCGCTGTAAGGAGGCCGCCCCATGAACTTTCCTGATGATCGCGCCCAGCAGCTGCCCTGGCTGCGCAACCGAATCGCCGTCTTCGAGCTGCACGGCCCCATTGCCGGCGGCAGCCGCGTCGCCCAACAGGTGCGACTGCTGCATGCCCTGCGAGAGGACAAGCGCATCCGCGGCATCGTCCTCGATATCGATTCGCCGGGCGGCTCGGCGGCGCTATCGGACCACCTGCACCGGGCGGTCCGTTCGGTCGCGGACCGCAAGCCGGTGGTCGCGCACGTGCGCAGCGCCGCTCTTTCGGGCGGCTATCTGGTGGCTTGCGCCGCCACCCGCATCGTCGCGCTGCCGACGGGCATGGTCGGCTCAATCGGCGTCATCATCGCCCGGCCGATCGTCCGCGACCTGCTGGAACGCATCGGCGTCCAGATGTACGTCTCGCGCGTCGGCGAGAACAAGGACATGCTGCAGCCCTGGCGCGAGCCAACGCCCGAGGAGGACCGTAAGCTGGCCGGCCTGCGCGACGAGTACTACGACTGGTTCATCGAGACCGTCGCCGCCCGGCGCAACCTGGAGCCTGCCCGCGTGCGCGAGCTGGCCACCGGCGAGATCTTCACCGCCAATCGAGGCCAAACGCTGGGCCTGGTGGACGACCTGGGCGACATCGATACAGCGGTCGACATGGTGACCGAGATGGCCAAGGTGCCGCGGGCCGTCACGTACGCTCGATTGCGGCGCCCCCTCCTGGAGCGCTTGCTCAGCCCGGTCGGCTCAGCGGCCGCCGACCGGCTGATCGGCGAGATCGAATCGCGCCTGCAGGTGCGCGCCGAATTCCGCTCCTAGCATCCCGGCTCAGGCGTGCAGGTAAGCGCTGAGTCGGCGCAAGAAGGGTCGCAGGAACAGCGCGACGACTACACCCACGACAAAGCCGCCTACGTGCGCCCAGAAGGCAACCCCGCCGGTGGTCGTGTCGGGGCCGACAGTCGCCAGGCCGTTGAGCAGCTGCAAGAGGAACCAGAAGCCGATGAGCAGCGCCGCCGGCATAGGCAGCGGCCCGAGAAAGAAGAGCAGCGGGATGACGATGCCCACGATCGCCCGCGGGTACATGATGAGATAAGCCCCCAGCACGCCAGCAATGGCGCCGCTGGCGCCGACCATCGGCACGACACTGTCCTGGCTCATGTACGTCTGCATCGCCGCGGCTCCGACTCCTGCCACGAAGTAGAAGACGAGATAGCCCAAATGCCCCAGGGCGTCCTCAACGTTATCGCCGAAGACCCAGAGGAAGATCATATTGCCAAAGAGATGGAGCCAGCCGCCGTGCAGGAACATCGCAGTGAATATGGTCTCTGGCACGCGCGTCCCCGAAGGATTATCCCACCAGGCGATGAGACGTACCGGTATGGCGCCCCAATCGAAGAAGAAGGAGTTGAGGTCGCCCGCGCTGAGCGAGAGCTCGTAGAGGAAGACCGCGATGTTAATCAGGATCAGTGCGAGGTTTACGTAGGGGAAGCTGCGGCGCCGCACCGCGTCGGTGACAGGGATCAACGACGCTACCCTTTGCGCCAGGGCACGTCCAGAAGGCCGTGCTGGCGGTTTACCTCCCGGGCCGCGACGAACAGAAGGTCAGAGAGGCGGTTGAGGTAGGCGATGTCTTGCGGGTTCACCGGAGTTGACTCACTGAGACGGACGAGCTCGCGTTCGGCGCGGCGGCAAACTGAGCGCGCAACGTGCAGCTGCGCCGCGGCTGGATGGCCGCCGGGCAGCACAAACTGCTTGAGCTCCGGCAATTGGCTGTCCATCTGATCGATCAACACCTCCAGGCCATGCACTTGCTCCTCGTTGGTGCGCAGTGCCTCGGTCATACGGCCATGACGCTCGGCCGCCAGCTCGGCGCCGAGATTGAAGAGATGGTTCTGGATGTCGGTCAGCATCTCGGCCAGGTCGGCGCTATCGAGCTGCGCGATGGCGACGCCGATCGCCGAGTTCAGCTCGTCGATGGCACCGATCGCCTCCATCCGCGGGTGTGACTTCGCCACACGCATCCCGCCCAGCAGCGAGGTCTTGCCGGTGTCGCCGCCGCCGGTGTAGAGGGAAGACTTCTCAGGCTCGTCGGACATGACCCGATTATAGACCCGAGGCGTCGAGGCCGGCGTCCGGGACGACGACCGGCAGGCCGGTCAGCGGGTGGGCGAAGACGTGCGCCTCCGCCTCATAGACCTGGCGCACCCGCTCGGCGTTGATGACCTCGGCCGGCGGACCCTCAGCGACGACGCGACCGGCCTGTAGCACGACCAAGCGTTGGCAGAACTGCGATGCCAGCGTCAGATCATGCACTACGGCTAGCGCTCCGTGCGAGCCCCGGGCGCAAAGCAGGCGCACCAGCGCGAGCGCGGCTGCCTGGTGACCGATATCGAGGTGGGCCGTCGGCTCGTCCAGCAACAGCAGCGGCGCTTCCTGCGCCAGGGCGCGCGCCAGGAGCACTGCCTGGCGCTCGCCGCCTGAGAGCTCGCCCAGCCGGCGATAGGCCAGTTGCCAGCAACCGGTCGCCTCCATAGCCTGCCGCGCCGCGAGGAGGTCGGCATCGCTTTCGTGCTGCAGCAGGCCCAGGTGCGGCGTGCGACCCATCAGCACTACCTCCAGCGCCGAAAAGAGCTCCGGCAGCGCTCCCGTCTGCGGCACGACAGCCGCACGACGCCCCAGCTCCCTCCGGGAGAGTGTCTGGACGCTGTCCCCGCCGAGATGGATGGCGCCGGCCTGAGCCTGCACGACACGGGTGACGGCACGGATGAATGTCGACTTGCCGGCGCCGTTGGGGCCGATCATGCCGACCAGCTCGCCTTTGCGCACAGTCAAGGAGACATCGCGCAGGGCAACACGCTCGCCGTAAGCCACAGTCAGTCCGCTGGTCTCCAGGAGCGGCGCCGTCATCAGAAGACCCCTCGATGACTGCGGCGCAGCAGGTAAAGGAAGAACGGCGCGCCGCAGAACGCCGTGATGATGCCCACCGGCACCTCGCTCGGCTGATTGAGCTCGCGGGCCAAGAGGTCGGCCAGGATGAGAAAGGTCGCGCCCAGCAGCATCGACATCGGCAACAGTTGCCGGTGGTCCGGCCCCCAGAGCATGCGCGTCACGTGCGGCACCACCAGGCCGACAAAACCGATGATGCCGCTGATGGAGACGGCGGCGGCC
>DASRHH010000145.1:0-2620 GCA_035650635.1 Dehalococcoidia bacterium
TATGGCGACGTCCCGTTCCGGCGAGAAGGGGCCGGCGACGCTGACCGTCCAGCCGGGGCCGTGTGGGCTGTTGCCCGAGGCGAAGATGTCGCCGCCGGCGTCGATCAGGTAGTCGCGCGCCGGAGCCATGACCTCGGCCACGCGATCCACGGCATAGCCCTTGCCGATCCCCCCGAGGTCCAGGCGCATCCCGGTTGGTAGCGTCGCGAGCCGGTCGGCCGGTTGTAGGCGCACAGCCCTGAATGGCCGCTGCCGCGTTTTGCCAGGCGCGATTTCGGCATTCGAGGATTGGACCTGCTGGAATGAGCGGTCGTACCCGGCTGCTTCCAATGCCGGCAGAATCGCTGGGTCGAAGGTCCCGCGCGTCCGGCGATGCAGGATGGCTGCCAGCCGGAGCACCTGGAACAGCTCCCGCGAAACGCGCACCGGCGATCCGGAGTGCTGGTTGAGGTGGCAAAGCTCACTGTCCGGCAGGAAGCGGCTCAAGCGCGCCTCCAGGCTGTGAAATGTGGCCTCCGCCTCCGTCAGCAGGAGGAGCCCCAGGCTGCCGCTGCTCAAGATCCGGACAGCGGTGTTCATGGCCCGGAACTCGCGCTGGGCAGTTACTACACTGCGCATCGTTCGAGCGTAGCCGCCAAACGTTAAGATACTATTGGAATCGGCGCCCGATGCTAAAATTCGAGCCGAGAACCTGAATATGAGCACTGTCACTCTGGATTTCGCCGATCGGGTCGTCTCAGTGCGATTGCGCCCGTCAGGCGAGGTTTTCGATGGGCCTTTCCTGGAAGACCTGCTCGCCGCCTGTGGCGCAGTCGCGGAGCGGGACGATGTCTCTGTCGCGCTGCTGAGCGCCGAAGAGTCCGTCTTCGCTTCGGAATGGGCAGCGGATCTGCTGAACAGCAGCGCTGCCGATCAGCCATTGCGCGCTTGCTCGGCCCTGGCCGAGTTGCCGGTGCCGGTAGTAGCGGCGGTGGGTGGCCAGATCAGCGGCGCCGGCCTGGAGCTGGCCCTGGCCTGCGACCTGCGCCTGGCGGCCGCGGACGCGAGATTCGCCGTGACAGAGCTAACCTGCGGCCGGCTCCCTGCCGCGGGCAGCATCCAGCGGCTGGCGCGGCTGGTCGGCCGCTCCTGGGCGGCCTGGCTACTGCTGACCGGCGAGGCCATCGACGCCGGCACGGCAATGAGCATCGGCCTGGTGAACGCGGTGCAACCCGCGGACCGCTTGGCATCGGAGGCCGAGGCGCTGGCACGGGCGATCGCCTCGCGGGGGCCGCTGGCGGTGCGTTACGCCAAGGAGGCGCTGCGCCAGGGCCTGGAGATGCCGCTAGCCCAGGCGCTGCAGCATGAGCTTAATCTGGCAACGCTGCTGCAGACCTCGCGCGACCGTACTGAGGGGGTGAGCGCTTTCCTGGAAAAGCGGTCGCCGGAGTTCCGGGGCGAGTAGCCGATGTTCCAGGCGATCCGCTACGAAAAAGGCGGCGGCGTCGCCCGGATCACGCTCGACCGGCCGCAGCGGCACAACGCCATCGACCTGCCGATGCGCGACGAGCTCTGGCAGGCGCTGCAGGCTCTGCAGGACGATCCGGACGTAAGATGCGCTCTCTTCCAGGGTGCCGGCGACGAGGCGTTCTCCAGCGGCGCTGACCTGCAGGACTTCGGCAGCGCGCCCTCCGTCCTGCAGGCGCGGGCCGCGCGTCAGCAGCGAGACCTCTGGGGCTTCCTGCTGACGCTGGAGAAACCGCTGGTTGCGGCCATCCGCGGCTATACGTGGGGCGCCGGCCTGGAGCTGGCCCTGCTCTGCGATATCCGCGTTGCGGCGGAGGACGCCAGCCTCTGCCTGCCGGAGGTCGGCCTCGGCTACATATCCTCGGCAGGGGGCAGCCAGCTGTTGCCGCGTACCATCCTGCCGGGTCCGGCGTTGGAGCTGCTGCTGACCGGCCGGCCTATCGGCGCTGAGCGCGCCCTGGAACTGGGGTTGGTGCAGCGGGTATTCCCCGCAGAGAGGCTTCTTGTCGAGGCGGAATCGCTGGCAACGCGGCTGGCTAATCTGTCGCCGGCGGCGGCAGCTGCTGCCAGGCGCGCGCTGCTGGCGGCTTTAGACCTCCCGCTGGCGCAAGGCCTGGCGTTCGAAGCCCAGATTTCCTGTCGATTGGCTATTGTTGCTTAAAATAGCTTGCATTAGTTATCTTGCGCTTTTCCACAATAAGGCTAGTATATATGCAGTTAGTTTCGGACTGTCTTCTTAAGGAGGAAGCATATGGCTGACGTACAGGTGAGGCAGCGAGTCAAGAACCTCAAGAACCTCATCGACACCGGTTCTTACCACGCCCTCGGTGACCCCGATCTCGCTGGATACCAGATCTGCGAGGTCGTCGACGACTCCCGGTCCGTCCACCTGATCAACATCATCAAGGTGGAAGCGGGCAAGGGAAAGTACGCCCACTGGCACGATGGCGGCGAGACCGTCTGGGTCGTGCTGCAGGGCACAGGCGTTTTCAAGCTGGACGAGACCACAGAAGTCCCGGTAGCCCCGGGCGACTTCTTCCACTGCTTCCCGACCGAGGTCCACGGCAGCACCAACACGGGCACTGAGGACCTCTACTACCTCTGCGTGGAAGGC
>DASRHH010000146.1:0-9419 GCA_035650635.1 Dehalococcoidia bacterium
GATATTCGTCTACACCGCCGGCATCACCGGCATCATGCAGCTGTCCACCCTCATCATCATGACCAAGCTGGGCACCTGGTGATCAGCGAGTCCGCGGAACACGCCCCTTCCACCCAGGAAGAAGAGCGGGAGTTCCCGCCGGTTCAGCAGCTGGCCATACTAACGTTCATCCTGATAGTCAGCGCGGGCGTCTTCAGCGTCGCCTACTTGCCGGACAGGGCACCGCTTCCGTTCCCCTTTGTGCTTATCAGCTCCGCCTACGTGGTCATGGTCATCAATGCGATCCTGGTCAGCCAGATCAAGGAATTCGCTTGGGACAGGTTCGTGCAGGTCGCCGGCTGGGCCCTGCTGGCGCAGGCAGTTTCAGTAGGCATGATCGAATACGCATTCGTTGTCGATCACGTCCGCGGCAAGCTACTGGTCATGCTGAGCATGGGCCTGTTTGTCTACGGGTTTAACGTGCCGCTGCTCTTGGGCTTCTCCGTAGCCAGATTCCAGCCGCCCGCACCCTGGCCCAAACGTTCCTCTGCCGGCTCCGACCTTTAGTTTTCGCACCCGGTTCTTCAGCTCCTTGTCTCGCGGTACGCCGTACCGCGGCGGTGTTATCCTTGCGGAGCTTGCAGCGCTACCATATAGGGTGATGACCGCGAGCGAGCCGGACTCCGAGACTCAGGCGCTGACCGAGCGCTGGACCTAGGCTGAGGTCTCGCATCCGCCGTTTCTCCTGACGCCGGTCTGGTGGCAGCAGCGGCTCATGGAGGCCGCGACCGGCAGCCCGGAGGGTGTCCTGCAATACCTGCCAGGCCCCGGATCTGAGGTAGGGCTGGCGCTGGTCGAGCGAGCAGCACGAATGGCGCCAGGCCAGCGCCAAGTCAAGCGCGTCATCGCCGAGATGGGCGGCAAGAACGCGATCATCATCGTCGGCGCCGCCTACGACGAGGCGCTGGGGCGCCTCTGCCACGCTGTCGAGAGTCTAGTCGTGGGGCCGCCGCACGACCCCGCGACCCAGGTGCCGCCGCTGATCAAGACCGCGGCACGGAAGAAGGTGCAGGGCTACATCCTGGGCGCGAAGAGCTACGCCCGCATTGCGGCGCAAGCGACCGTCCCGTCCGTCGAAGGCTGCTACGTGCCGCCGACCGTGGTGACGGGCGTGCCGTTGGACTCGCCGCTGGCCCGCGAGGAGGTGTTTGGTCCGGTGCTGGCTATCTTCCGCGCCGCCAGCTTCGAGGAGGCGCTCATCCTCGCGAGCGACTCGGATTACGCCCTGACAGGCGGCGTCTTCTCGCGCAACCCGCGCAACATCGAGCGAGCGCGGTCGTCGTTTCGGGTGGGCAACCTCTACGTCAACCGCAGGATCACGGGGGCGCAGGTCGGCAGACAGCCGTTCGGCGGCTTCGCGCGGTCGGGCTTCGGCGAGAAAGCGGGCGGACCGGACTACGTGCGGCAATTCATGCAGCCGCGCCTCATTACGGAGAACACGATGCGACGCGGTTTCGCACCTTAAGGGCCGAATGGCACTGTTGGCGTC
This sequence comes from Dehalococcoidia bacterium, assembly GCA_035650635.1. Classification (GTDB taxonomy): domain Bacteria; phylum Chloroflexota; class Dehalococcoidia; order SM23-28-2; family DASRHH01; genus DASRHH01. The sequence goes on from DASRHH010000146.1 coordinate 1,529, forward strand.
TGGCTGCGGCGGACATAATGAAAGTGCAGAGAAACGGAGGAGATGGCCGCCGATGTACAGTGGGAGCGCTCAAGGAGCGCAGGCAGACCCGGCTCCAGGCTCCTGACCCGCAGAGGGTCGCGAACAACAGGGACCACGGTCCGCCGAAGACGGCGACCGGTCCACACAGCGATGGTGACGCTGGCTTGGCGGGAACGTGAGCTGAGGCGGAGCCGGAAAAGGGGCCCCGGGACTCGTTCCTGGGGCCCCCGCTCATCCGGGCCTATTGACCGCTGGCAATGCATTGGATGATGGTTGCCGCGTAGAATTGAGCGGATAGCGTCACTCTCTCTTGTCCATGCCACACGAGCCGCCAACAACCAACGACGACCGCGAGGTTGTCCCCAGCCGGCCGAAGGAATTGGCCGCGCCAGAGCCGCGCCTCCTCCTCGCCAATTTGCGCGGCGAGCTGGACGGAGCAGCCCTCTACGCATACCTCTCAAGCCTTGAGCCTGACCCGAACCGCAGCAGCATTCTCGCGGAAATGTCGGACACGGAGGCAAAGCACGCCAGGATCATGGCGAGAAGCCTCCAGAGGCTGGGCATAGCAATACCCCCACACCGGGAGAGCTTCCGCAATAAGCTGTTGAAGTTTGTGGCTCGCCTGGCTGGCCCGCAGGTCGTCTATCCGGTCCTGCAAGGCCTGGAGCTATCCGGAACGAAAGAGTACCAGGAGGAAGGCAGCGTCACAGAGCCGTTGGCCGCCGACGAGCGATCACACGCTCGAGTCCTCAGCGAGATAACCATAGGCGCCCGCGGGGCCGAGCGCTGGCACCGATCGGGAGGCGGCGGCGCCCTGCGCGCCACTGTTTTCGGTGTCAGCGACGGCATCCTCTCGAACCTCGGTATGGTCATGGGCTTCTCTGGCGCCCAGGCCGATTCGAAGTTCGTCGTCCTCGCCGGCCTGGCCGGGCTTTTTGCCGGCGCATCATCAATGGCTGCCGGCGAATACGTTTCCATGCGGGCTCAGCGAGAGCTCTTGGAGCGGCAGATCGACCTGGAGTCGGCAGAGCTAATGGTCACACCAGCCGAAGAGCTTGAGGAGTTGGTCCAGATCTATCGCGCGAAAGGGTTGCCTGCTGCAGACGCCAAGCGCATCGCTGAACAGCTGCTAAGCAGGCCCGATATTGCCCTGGACACGCTGGTCCGTGAGGAGCTGGGCCTCGATCCGAAAGAGCTGGGCTCACCCTGGGGAGCGGCGATTAGCTCATTCCTTGCTTTTGCAATCGGGGCAGCCTTGCCGGTCATACCCTTCTTTACCGGGGCGGGATTCATTCAAATCGCCGGCAGCCTGGTCATAGCCTCGATCGCACTATTCGGCATCGGAGCTATTCTCACCATGTTCACTGGCCGAAATCCATTGCTGAGCGGACTTCGTCAACTCTTCATTGGTGCGGCGGCAACCGCGGTGACTTTTGGATTGGGCAAGGTCATCGGCGTCTCGACCGGTATTTGACCTCACTGGGCAGACGGGCCGTCTAGGAGCGCCTCAGCGTCTGGAGAACGGGCCTGGGGTCGATGCGCCAGAAAGCACGCAGGATGACGGCCCAACTAATGACTACGTGGACGATGATCGCGTACTCTGGCAGGCTCAACACTTCCAGCTCGAAGAAATCTCGCAACGTGGGTAACGCCAGGATCACGACGTAGAGCACCAACAGCAGGCCAGCGAGGATGGTGGGCCGCCAATCGCCGTTGAGCGGCGCGCCGCCGACAAGCGCCGGATGGGGCGGCTGGGCGAAGGGGATGAGGATGAGGCCGCAGAGCACAGTCACCGTTGTCAGGGCGCTGCGGGCGGCGATAACTTCGCCGCCTGTCGATATATAGAACTCGTAGACCATCAGGCCCACCCAGGCGATCGAGATCGCGGCCGGGACGACAAAGCGCCCGCTCGATAGCACCAGCTGCCGCGGCGTAGTGCCCGGCCTCGCCCAGGCTGCGAGGGCCAGGGTTGGAATGCCTACGGTCAGAAAGGCGAGGACGCCGTTCTGCCGCGGCGTGGTCGGGAAGGCGTGGGCGAAGAGGCTGGTCCCGAAGATGATCAGCGCCACGTAGAGGGTACGCACCAGGAAGAGGCGGATGATATCGGTCATGCCGCGGCGGATGCGCTGCCCCTCAAGGAACGCCTTCGGCAGGGTAGCGAACGAATTGTCGAAGAGCACCATGTCGGCGATGTTCGAGGTCACCTGGGCGCCGCCGCGCATGGCGATGCTGAGGTTGGCTTGCTTGAGTGCCAGCACGTCGTTGACGCCGTCGCCGATCATGGCGACATAGTGCCGGCGGTGCCGCAGCGCCCGTATCAGGCGCTCCTTGAGCTGCGGTGCCACTCTTCCGAAGACGGTCGCGCTCTCTGCGACGCGTTCCAGCTCGCGGTCGCTCATACCGTTCAGCTCCAGGCCGGAGACAGCCGTGAGGTCGGCCGGAAAGCCGGCCTGGCGGGCCAGCGCCGCGACGGTCTCCGGGTTATCGCCGGAGATGATCTTGAGGCCGATGCCCGCTCTGGCGAAATGGTCGAGCGTCTCTTTCACGGCGGGTCGCAGCTCGTCCCGCAGGACGACCAGCGCCAGGGGCTTCAGACTCGCGGGCAGCCGGGGCTCTCCGCTGCCGTTGCGTAGACCGCTGGAGGCCGGCGCCGAAGCGAACAGCAGCACGCGCATGCCGCGCTCCGCCCACGGTGCCACCTTGCGCGAGACATCGCTGCCGGGTTCCAGCGCTTGCTGCAGGACCTCCGGCGCGCCGAGCGCATAGATCGCGGCGCCGCTGGCCAGCGCGCTCCACTTCAGCTCTGACGAGAACGGCACCTCCTCTCGCACTGGCAACGCCTCGCCCAGGCAGGCCTCGCGGATCGCCTCGATGGTGCGGTTGTCTACGCTGCTGCTGTGGGCGAAGCTGCCGAGGGCGGCGCGGACCTGCGACTCCTCCTGCGGGGGAATCGGCTCCAGCGCCTCCAGAGCGAGCTGATTGGTGGTCAGCGTGCCGGTCTTGTCCATGCAGAGCAGATCGACGTTGCTTGTCGATTCGACGGCGTTGATGCGCTGGATGAGGGCGCCGCTGCCCGCCATGCGCACGACAGCCATGGCGTAGGTCACCGTGACCATGAAGGAGAGGCCCTGGGGCACCAGGCTGGCCAGGACGGCCGCCGCGCGCACGTTCTCCTTCAACGAGAGGCTGTTGCCGACTACCACCTGCACCCCCAACGCCACCACGACAACCGCCATGACCCGCAGCACCAGCCCCACCTCGCGCTGTAGCGGCGTCTGCACGTTGCGGAACTCGCGGGCCTGCTCGGTCAGCGTCTGCGCCAGGCTATCTTTTCCGACCTTGCGGGCCACATAGGTGCCGGCGCCGCCCATGCAGAAGCTGCCGGAGTACACAGGGTCGCCGGGCTGCTTGGGGATGACGTCCGATTCGCCCGTCAAGAGCGACTCGTCGACGATCAGCGAGTTGGAAGAGAACACCTCACCGTCCACCAGGAACTGGTCGCCGGCGTTCACGAGCAGCAGGTCGCCCAGAACGATCTCGTCCGGCGGCACGACACGCTCTTTCTCGTTGCGGATGACGGTGGCTGTGGGCCGCGTCAGCAGCGAGATCTGGTCGAGCTTGCGCTTGGCGCGTATCTCCTGGAAGGCGCCGAGGACGACGTTGGCGACCACGAGGCTTGCCGTCATGGCGGCATCCCCGAAGAGGCGCAGCACCATCAGCCCGATGCATATCGAAAACAGGGTTATGTTGATCGGGGTGAGGGCGTTTTGGCGGATGATTGTGCCGTAGGAGCGGCTGGTGCTGGAGACGTAGACGTTGCTCTGTCCGCGCGCCTTGCGCTCGGCGGCCTCGGCCTCCGTCAGGCCGCGAAACAGTGGAGGGTTATCGGCGGCCGTCTTCAAGATCGGCGGCTACTGCTCGTCTGCACATGTCGAATTCTAGCAGCAGCGACGCCGGATGGTATGGGCAAAAAGCCGCCCGACGATCAAACGGGCGGACGAAAAGCTCGGCGATGCGTTAGAATCAAAGGACTTTCCCGGGGCCATCTAGAAGTCTTGATGCAAGCGTTCGCCAACCGCACCGTCTTCAGCAGCCAGCCGCAGACGCAGGAGCTATCGCCGGGCTATAAGCGCATCGTCCTGCTCTGCGCCACGCTGGCCATCACCCAGGGCGCGATCAACATGAGCGCGATCATCATCGCGCTGCCCGACATCTCCAAGGACTTCCACCTCTCGATTGCCAGCGCCATCTGGGTGATCACCATCTATCCGCTGGTGATCACAGCCAGCGCCTCCAGCTTCGGGCGCCTCTCCGATATCTACGGTCGCGAACGCGTCTTCGCCCTCGGCACCGTCCTCTTTGTTGTCGCCTCTATCCTGGCGGGGCTTACACAGGACGGCCTGCAGCTGATCGTCACCAGAGCCGTCCTCGGCGCCGCATACTCGATATCCTGGGCTAACAGCTCGGCGCTGATCACGGATTACTTCCCCCTGGGGGAGCGGGCTCGCGCGCTGGCCATTTCGCAGAGTGGCGGCATTGCGGGGCAGATGCTAGGGCTCGTGGTGGGTGGCCTGCTGACGGACCTCTTCTCCTGGCGAGCCGTTTTCCTGATGACCCTGCCGATTTCCTGCCTGGCCGCGGCCATTTCCATCGTTTGGCTGCGTCCGCTTTCCAAGCGCCTGCCAGATCAGCATCTCGACATTCCCGGCACCGCGACCTGGACGGCCGGCATCGCGCTGGTCCTTGTCGGACTGACTTACGTGACGCGTGCCCAGTGGGGCGCCACGCAGGCCCACCTCGCATTCCTGGCCGCGGCGTTGTTCATCGCAGTGTTCGTATTCATCGAGGCGCGTGTGCGACAGCCTGTGATCAACTTCAGCCTCTTCCGCGACCGCATCTTCGCGGCAGCCAACGGCGCTATGTTCGCCAACATCCTCTCGACATCTGTGATCCCGTTGATCATCGGCACCTTCTACTTCCGCGGCTTCAAGCACGACACGCCCCTGGAAGCAGGCGTCGCAGTCCTGCCGGCAACGGCGATGTTTGTCGTCTTCGGGCCGTTGGGCGGTTGGCTGGCCGACCGCATGGGCTCACGCAAGCCGGCGATCACCGGCGTTTCCCTCGTGGTATGCGGGCTGATCTGGCTCTCGTTTCTCAGGGCTTCGGCGCCGTACATTGAGGTCATCGGCGCGATGTGCGTATCGCAGATCGGCGCGGCCCTCTTCGTCGGGCCGAATACCGCGACGATAATGAGCGCCGTGCCGGGCGCTCAGCGGGCGATGGCGGCCGGCATCCGCGGCACTGTCTTCAACGCCGGGCTCTCGCTCAGCTCGGCGCTCTCCGTCGCGCTGCTGGCGACTCAGGTGCCGCAATCGACGCTGAACGCGGTCCTTGAGGGTCGCGGCAGGTTCCAGGCAGAGCAGGCCAGCGATCTCTTCGCCGGCTTTCAGATCGTCTTCCTGGCGGCTGCCGCGTTCGCGGTTCTGGCGCTGATAGCGGTCCTGCTCAGCGATCCGCACAAGGAGACCGAAAAGTCCACGCCCGAGCTTAAGGCCGAGGCTGCCTTGGAGGAGTTAGGATCAACATGATTCGCCCTAACGCTATCGAGCACCACGTGGATGACTTTGACGTGGAGGTGCGGTTCTTTCGCGAGAAGCTCGGCTGGCCGGAGAACATCTTCGTACCAGGCCGGCTTGCCGCCTTCAAGATCGGCGAGGGCTTTTCAGTGCTTGTGCTGCCGCGCGACCCGGCTCATCCGCCGTACAGTTCTTTGAAGGGCGAGACGATTGACATTTCGGTTGACCTGGCGGAGCTGGACCCGCTGTACGAGGCGCTCAAGGCCAAAGGGGTCGCGATACGCCAGCCGCCGGTGGACCAGCCGAGCGGCATACGCAACTTCTACTTCGAGACGCCTGGCGGCCTGACGATCGAGTTCGAGGCGCCGGCCACGGAGACCGCGGCGCAGTTGCTCGATAGGGTGTTCGGGCGCGGCGGCTAGCCCGCGGGCCAGCTCTCGAGGCGCCAGGCGGCGTCCCAGAACATCCACTCGTAGCGGCTTGTCGTCACGAAGTGCCGCGTCAGCTCCGCGTGGGCCTGGGGCGGCAGCCCCGTAGCTGCGTCGTTCATCACCTTGAGCACCTGCCTGACGACGGCCGCGAACTCGTCGGCAGCGTAGGTCTCGATCCAGCGAGCGAACAACGGCTCCGGCGACCCCATGGCCTCCAGCTGCCTGCCGACCTCCCAGTAAATCCAGTAGCACGGCAGCAGCGCAGCCACCAGCTCCGCGAAGGAGCCCGTGGCGCCGACCCGGAAGAGGTAGGAGGTGTATGCCAGGCACGTCGGGGCGGGCCGAGCCCCTTCCAGCTCCGCCGGGGTCAGTTCCCACTCCGCGAAGAACGACTCATGCAGCGCCCGCTCTACCACCAACGCCGTGCGCGAGTGCTCCAGGAACATCTCGGCGATCGGTGTCGCGGGCGCCTTGCTGGACGCGATGGCCAGGCAGCGCGAGAAGTCCTTCAGGTAGAGTGAGTCCTGCACCACGTAGTACTGGAACTTCTCCTTCGCCAGCTGACCGCTGCTCAGGCCAGCCAGAAACGGATGCGCCAGGATATCGGCGTAGATGCCCTCGATTGAGCGCCAGAGCGCATCCGTAAATGTGGCGTCCGCTGCCATGGGCCAGTCAGCGCAGGCGCTTGCGCAGGCTGCCCAGGAAGCCCGCCCAGGCGTCCTCCGCATGGTGCGCTCGCGTCAGGTCGCGCACCCGCTGCGCAATGATCTCTCGCACGCGGCCCTCTTCGCCGGCGTCCAGCCAATAACCGTGCTCATCGCAGGCGTCTAGCTCCAGGTTGTAGGCGCGGTAGTCGAAAGCCGTCATTGCCTGGCCGCAGACGGGGCAGTGTAGTTCACTGGGTCGCTCGGAGTAACGGATCGTCGCGCGGCGCTCGTCTGGCGTCGACTCGACGGTGGCCTCCAACTGGTCCAGCTCGCCGAGGTCCAGCCAGCGGCCTTCACAGGAGGGACAGAAGTCGACCTCGATGCCGTGGAACTCCTGCCTGGGGGTGAGTTCAGCCTGACAACGTGGGCATTGCATGAGCAAAGGCTAGCACCTTCGGGCGGCTGCTTCTACGAGAGGTTTGGTCGACGCTTGTGCCACTCCGTCGCCGCCTCATAAGCCGCGCCGACCTGGAGGACAGTCGCCTCGTCGAAGCGGCGGCCGCTGATCTGCAGGCCAATCGGGAGGCCGCCGCTCGTGAAGCCGCAGGGCAGCGACAGTGCCGGCTGCCCGGACAGATCGAAGGGCAGCGTGTTGTGGATCAGCGCGAATGGCGCCATCGGATGTGCCAGGCACTCCTCGATCGTCAACGCCGGCATCAGGCAGGTAGGCGAGAGAAGGGCGTCGATGTCGTCGAACACCGCTTCCAGGCTGCGAGTATAACCGTGCCGCGCCCACTGGGCCTGGATATAGTCGGCCGCCGCGAACTGCTCGCCGGTCTGCAGCAGCAGGCGCACCTGCTCGCCGAAGTCCTGCGGCCGTTCCTCCAGGTTGCGGCGGTGGTAGGCGTAGGATTCGCCTCTGAGCAGCGGGCCGCCGACGCGCTCCGTGTTCTCCAGCATCGGCAGGTCCAACTCCAAGATCGCGGCGCCGAGACCCTCCAGGACGCGTGCGGCCTCCTGCACGGCCGCCGAGACTTCCGGATCCACGCCTTCGTAGAAGTAATTTCGCGGTAGACCCAGGCGCAAGCCCTTGATGTCGCCGTTGAGGCCGTGTAAGTAGAGGTCGGGCTGCCGCTGAGCGGAGTAGGGGTCCTCTGGGTCCGGGCCGGCCATCACCTCTAGCAGCAGGGCGCAGTCTGCGACCGTGAGTGCCATT
>DASRHH010000147.1:0-2796 GCA_035650635.1 Dehalococcoidia bacterium
GGCGGCGCCCCTGGAGCAGGCACTCGCCGGCCCGGTGCCGGTCATCGACCCGACGCGTGGGCTGGCAGACCTGGCGGCTGGCAATGTGCGCGTCATCAGCGAGGAGGCGTTTCGCGAGGACCCACTGCGCCCTTTGCGCGGCGTCCGTCTGGCGACGGAGCTGGCGTTCGACCTGGAGCCGGGCACTGTGGAGCTAATCCGCCGCTACGCCGCCGACGTTAGCCGGGCGGCCGCCGAGCGTCAGCGCGATGAGCTGGTGCGCATCCTTGACACGGAGCGCGCCGCTGACGGCGTGCGCCTGCTGGAGGAGGTGAGCCTGCTGGAGGTGCTGCTGCCGGACACGGCCGCTATGCGAGGCGTAGAGCAGCCCAAGGAGCACTACTGGGACGTCTGGCAGCACAGCGTCGAGACGCTGGCCGCGTTGGACCGGCTGCTGGCGGCGAGCCAGCCGTCTGGCGAACCGTGGGCAACTCTGTGGCGCCTCCTTCGGGATGAGCTGGGCTGGCTGGCCGACGAGTTGCGCGGCTACCTGGATGAGCCGATCTCTGCCGACCACCGGCGCATCGCGATAGTCAAGCTGGGCGGTCTTCTGCACGACATCGCCAAGCCGCAGACGAAAGCATTGGACGAGACCGGTCGCATCCGCTTCTTCGGCCACCCGGAGCAGGGCGCCGAGAAGGCGGCTGCCATGATGCGCCGGCTGCGTTTCGCGGGCCGCGAGGTCGAGTTCGTGAGCACGATGGTCGATGCACACCTGCGGCCGGTGCAGCTGGGCCAGCAGGGGTTACCGACCCGTCGCGCCCTTTATCGCCTCTTCCGCGACTGCGGCGAGGCCACTCTGGCCGTGCTGCTGCTTAGCCTGGCGGACCACCTGGGGAGTGTCGGGCCACGGCTCAACCTGGCGGGGTGGCGCACACACCTGGGCCTGATAAACTACATCCTGGCCGAGCAGCGACGGGACGACTCCCTGGTGGCGCCCGCCAGGCTGGTCAGCGGCCACGACCTTATGCAAGAGCTGCAAATTGAGCCTGGGCCCACGCTGGGGCGCCTGCTCGAAAGCGTGCGCGAGGCCCGGGCCGCCGGAGAGGTAACGACAAAAGAGGAAGCGTTGGCGCTGGCCCGCCGCGAGCTGGGCGCCATTGCGGAACCGAATACGAGTCGAGGACGTAACCGAAGCAAATGATCCTGCTGATAGCGCTGGCCTACCCACTGACTATAGTGGTGCTGTTCTACCTGGCGTTCTTGCGTCCGGTGCAACAGGAGAGCAAGCGTGCCCGCAACGAGATCGCCAACCTGGAGATCGGCGATAGGGTGCTGACACAGGCCGGCTTCATCGCGACCGTCAAAGATTTCGAGGTGCGGGAGCGCGGCGGGCAGACGGAGATACTGCTGGAGCTGGCGCCCGGCGTCGTGGTGCGGGCTGTCGGCCAGGCCATCAGGCAGCGCCTGGAGCCAGCGCCCCAGCCCGAACTGCCCCAAAAGCGTCCGCAAAGGGTGAGCAATGCGCCGCAGAGTTAACCTCTGGGTGTTGGCGTTCATCGCGCTGTTGACCGCTTTCTCGGTCGCGGTGGTCTGGCCGGACAAGCCGGACCGCTATCTGCCCAGCTTCATCCCCTGGCCAAGCGGCAGCGGATTGCATGTGGGCGGGCTGGAACGGCACGGCATGCGGCTGGGACTGGACCTCAAGGGCGGCACCTATGTCCTTCTTGAAGCCGATGCCGCGGCGCTGCCGCCGGACGTCAGCATCGATACCGCCATGGAGGGCGCCAAGCGCATCATCGAGAACCGCGTGAACGCTTTCGGCGTGTCCGAGACGGAAATTCAGCGCGAGAACGTCAACCGGCTCTCCGTCCAGCTGCCCGGCATCAGTCCGGAGCAGGCGCTCAATCTCATCGGCAAGACGGCAGTGCTTGAGTTCTGGGAGCCCGTGCTTGACCAACAGGGAAACATTCTCTGTACCGGGGCCGATGGCAAGCAGTTCAGCGTCCAGGGCACCGGCGGAGGAGCCATCACCAAAGACCCGGCGACGGGCCAGGCGAGCTGCAGAGACCCGGCGACTGGTGCTCCTGGCACGCCCGTCCTAACGCCTGCCACCTGCAAAGGCGCGGACTGCGACCCGACCATAAAGGGTATCCCGCTCACCGGCAGCCTGCTCAAGCCGTCCTCCCAGGTGGAGCAAACCCAGGGCGGGGGCTTCCAGGTGACCCTGGAGTTTAACAGTACCGGCGGCCAGATATTCCGGGACGTTACCGGCCGCCTTGTCGGCTACCAGGTCCTAATAACCCTGGACAACGAGCTGATTACTTTCCCTACGGTGCAACAGCAACTCAGCCAGAACGCGGTCATCACGGGCCTGGATCGTAACGAGGCCAAGACGCTGCAGGTCCAACTGAACTCCGGCGCTTTGCCGGTCGCGATGCAGGTGGTGCAGCAGAACGAAGTCGACGCCACGCTGGGCGACGATACCGTTCGTCACGCCGTCCAGGCGGGACTGATCGGCATCCTGGCCGTGATGGCTTTCATGATCCTCTACTATCGTCTGCCGGGAGTGGTGGCCTCCTTGGCGCTCTTCGTCTACGCCTCCGTGGTGCTGATGATCCTCAAGGTCGGCGTGCCGGTGATGGCGCCACAGGGCTTCACGATCACGCTGGCCGGCATCGCGGCGTTCGTTCTCTCGGTCGGTATGGCGGTCGACGCCAATATCCTTGTGTTCGAGCGTATGAAGGAAGAGCTGAGGGCCGGCCGCAGCTTGCCGCTGGCTATCGAGGCCGGCTTCGACCGCGCCTGGCCCTCGAT
>DASRHH010000148.1:0-15097 GCA_035650635.1 Dehalococcoidia bacterium
CTCCGGCGGCAGACCGACATCCCGCACCTCGACTGCAGTCACTTTGACGCCCCAGGGCTCGGTCGTCTCGTCGATGATCTGCTGCAGCCGCTGGTTGATCTGCTCGCGCTGGCCCAGCAGCTCGTCCAGCACCGATTGGCCAATGACCTTGCGAAGGGTCGTCTGCGCGATGAGCGAGGTCGCGCGGATGAAATCGGCGACGCGCACCACGGAGTCATCCGGATTGACGACGCGGAAATAGATCACGGCATCCACCTTGACGGTGACGTTGTCGCTGGTGATGACGTCCTGTCGCGGGACATCCATTGTCACGACGCGCAGATCAACCTTGACCATCCGCTCCACGAAAGGAATCAGGAAGAAGAGGCCGGGCCCGCGGGCGCCCACCAGCCGGCCCAGACGAAAGATAACGCCGCGCTCGTACTCCTGGACGATCTTGATCGCCATCCAGAAGAATGGGACGGCGAAGATATAGCCGAAGCCCGTGAGGACGCGCGAGAACAGGTTCTGCCTTCCGGGGCCGGGAGCACGGTCCGGCGTGGTCGTCATGAGGTTCCTCCTTCTGCCTGGTCGCCTTCGGCGACCGCTTGCTCCGCAGCTTCCCGGGGCGATTCCTCCTCTGGGCGCTTCCTGACGCGAAGCCGGAGCCCCTGCACGTCAGTTACTACCACACTTTCTCCGGGCTGAACAGGGCCGCTGTCCGACGTCGCCGACCAGTGCTCGCCGCGAATCATCACGTAACCCTCGGGGTCGAGCGGCGAGCGCGCGACCCCGGTCTGGCCGAGCATCGAATCGACGCCGGCCGTCGATGGCTGGCGGCGCAGCTGGATGATGTTCGCCAGGATGAAGCTGGCGAAGGTCGCCAGCCCCAGCGCCAGCCCGATGATGAGCCAGCGGTTCACCTCCATGCCCGGTCCGGCGAACTCCGGATTATCCGTCGTAAAGATAAAGCCGCCCAGGATCAGCGCCACGGCCCCGCCAATGGCCAGGATGCCGCTACTGGTGACAAACACCTCGATATAGATCAGCGCGATGCCGAGCAAGACCAGCGCTACGCCGGCCCAGTTGACGGGGATCACGCTGAGGGCGAAGAAGCCGAAGAGGATGGAGATGGCGCCGAACACGGCCGGGAAGATCGCGCCCGGATGCAGCAGCTCCAGGAAGATTGCCAGCGTCCCCAGTGAGATCAGCAGCAGCGCGATGTTGGGGTCGCCGATGACCGCCAGGAAGTTCTCGACGAAGGTGCGGTCGTTGAAGCGGAGCGGCGCATCCGCCGTCGCCAGGGTTACCTTCCTGCCGTCCGCCAAGGCGATCGAGGTGCCGTTGGCCTGGCTCAGCAGCGATGTCAGGTCCTGCGACACGTACTCGACGACCCCTAGCGTCTTCGCCTCCTGCGCACCCGCCGAAGTCGCTTCGCGCACGGCCGATTCGGCCCAATCCTCGTTGCGGCCGTGCACCCGCGCGATGTCGCGGATGCGGGCCGCGGCGTCGTTGGTCGCTTTATCCTGCAGCGTGCCGCCAATATCGCCGCCGCTGATGTCGACGGGGCTGGCCGCCCCGATGCTGGTGCCGGGCGCCATCGCCGCCACGTGTGAGGCCATCGTGATGAAGGTGCCGGCGGAGGCCGCGCGCCCGCCGCTGGGCCAAACGTAGACGATGACCGGCACCTTCGCCCGCATGATGCGCTGCACGATCTCGTCCATCGACGACGAGAGGCCGCCGGGCGTATCGAGGCGGATGACAACGGCGGCGGCATCCGTCGACTCGGCGTGGCCGATGCCGCGATCGATATAGCGGGACATGATCGGCCCGACATCGCCATCGGCGGTGAGGACGTGGACATCGCCGGGGTCGGCAGACGGGCCGGAGCCGCAGGCGCCCGCCAGCAGGGCCAGCGCGATCAGCGCCAGGCCAAAAGAGAGACGGAGCAGCCTCGCGAATGTCATGTGGGTAAGCGGCCTCATATTATACGCTCGCAACCCCGCGTTTGAATCTAAGCGAGGGCTTCGGGTAGAATTGACGCTACTTGCAGCCGCTGCCGCGGGGGCAACAACGACGATGAGCGTAATTAAGCCAGGCACGAACTTAAAGGCCAGCTCCGAGCAGGTCTTTGACCGCGAGGGCGTCTTCATGGAGCCGCTGGTGACCGACAGGGACGTCGAGATCCAGCGCCTGACACTGGTGCGCTTCACCAAGGGCGCGCGCACCCGCCTGCACACCCACACCTACGACCAGGTCCTGCTGGCCACGGAAGGAACCGGTGTCGTCTCCATTGAAGGGCAGGACAACGAGCTGCAGGCCGGACAGATCATCGTCATCCCCAGAGGGACGCCGCACTGGCACGGCGCCCGCGACGACTCCCCCTTCGCCCACATCAACATCGCGCCTCCGGGCGAGACGCATATTATCCAGTAGCGGCTCATCGCACCCGCTGCTGCTATCCTCAAGGTGAAGTCCATGACTGAAGATTCATTGCGTTGTCCTGGTATGCGCGACCTTCTGCCGGCCGATATGGAGCGGTTCCGGAAGGTGGAGGCCGCCTTCCGCTCGTCCTGTCTGGCGTGGGGATACCAAGAGATCCGCACACCGACGATCGAGCACCTTTACCTGTTTACCGGGGCCGGCACGCTTTCGCCGCAGATGCTCGGCCGTGTCTATTCCTTCTTGGATTGGGACGGATGGAGCGGCGAGCGGGTAGTCCTGCGCCCGGACGCGACGATCCCGGCGGCCCGGCTCTACATCGAGAGCCTGGAGCACGGCACCACCGCCAAGCTCTTCTATGTGCAGAACGTCTTTCGCTTTGCTCAGGGTGACGACAGCCGGGAGGACTGGCAGTGCGGCGTCGAGCTTATCGGCGACACAGCGCCGGCCGGCGACATCGAGCTGATACTGCTAGCACTGGACGCGCTACGCAGCCTTGCGGAGCGCCCGATGACGGTGCGCCTGTCACACCCCGGCATCATCAGGGCGGTGCTGGCTAAGGCTGGCTTCGAGAACGGGGAGCAGCTGCAGCTCTACGACCGGCTACTGGACGGCGACGCCTCCGTCCTGCGTGAGGTCGAGGCGCGCCTGCCGGCGACTCGCGCCGCGCTGGAGATGCTGGGGCTGGAGGGTGAGGGCTCCGCTTATCTCAACAACCTCAGCGCCGCCCTAGCCCCGACGATCCCGGAGCTGGCCAGGGCGCTGGGGGAGCTGCTGGTCATCACGCAGACGCTGGAAGCGCTCAATTACCAGCCGCTTGTCTCGGCAGCGCTCGTTCGCAACTTCGAATACTACACCGGCCCTGTCTTCCAATTCGCCCTGGACGGCGAGACGTTTGGCGGCGGTGGCCGCTACGACTCGCTGATGGAACAGGTCGGTGGTGAAGGCCCGGTGGCGGCCTCTGGCTTCGCGCTCTCGGCGCAGCGGCTGATGCAGCTGCTCCCGGAGGTTGAAGTGCCGGAGCGGCTCTCGATCTCTGTCGAGCCGCGGTCGAAGGGCACATCGGACCTGGCGGAGGCGTTCGCCACCGCCGCGGAGCTGCGCTCCCGCGGCCTGCCGGCACAGATCGCCGGCCCAGCCACGGGATCGACTCTGGCCTTCGGCGAGTCCGGCTACCTGCTGCGCCAGCCCGACGGTAGCTTCGTAGAGGCGTCCGACCTGGAGTCTGTCCTGCGAGAGTTCAGGCAAGATGCTTAAGCTTGCCCTACCCGGCGGCCGCCTGCGCGGCGAGGTCGCGGGCCTCCTGCAGCGGACGGGCCTGCAGGTCGAGGGTTACGCCGAGGGATCGCGCTCCTACCGGCTGGCGGCCAACGGCGGCGCCCCTCTGACGGCTCGCGTCTTCCGCGAGAAGGACATCCCGGTGCAGATCGCGCTCGGCAACTACGACGTCGGCATCTGCGGGCTCATCTGGACGGAGGAGTTCCTGGCACGGCACCCGCAGCCGCACCTCGTCAAGCTGGGTGGACTTGGCATCGGAGCGGAGAGCTTTTACGTCGCCAGGCCTGCAGGAGCGCCGGCCGACTTCGCGGAGCTGGCACTGCACTGGGGCGTTCGCATCGCCAGCGAGTATACCAACCTGGCCGATGCCTTCGCGCTGAGCCTGCGGCTGCCCGGCTATCGGGTGCTCACGGTCGCCGGCTCGGCGGAAGCCTACCCACCGGAGGACGCCGAGATGGCCATCGTCGCGGCCTCCGGCGATGAGCCGCTGCGAACACTGGGCCTGGAGCCGGTACATACCCTGCTTAGCGGCTCTGCCTGGCTGCTGGTCAACCAGGAGAGCCTGCGCTCAAAGGACCTGGGCCCGCTGCTGGCGAAGCTTATCCCGGAGGTGCGCGAGGCGCAGAACCCGCCGCTCAACCTGTCTGCTCCCGTAGCCTCACCGGCCGGCCGTCCCCGGCGGGACGAGGCCGCCGGCGGCGATCACCCGCTGCGGCTGGCCCTGCCGGACGGCCACCAGCATCCGCACGTTGTCAAAGCGCTGGCTGACGCCGAGCTGGAGATTCCCGGCTACACCGACACCGACGCGCCGGTGAGACGGCCCGCCAGCCCGATCGAGGGCATGAGCGTCAAACTAATCCGGCCACAGGACATGCCCCGTATGGTCGCGGCCGGCTACTTTGACGTCGCGATCACCGGTCGCGACTGCATACTAGAGCACCTCTACGAGTTCCCGGACAGCCCTATCGAGATCGCGCTGGACCTGCAGCGTTCGCCGGTCAACATGTGTGCCGTTGTCTCGGCGGAGTTGCCGGCCACCAGCATCGAGGAAGCGCTGGCAACCTGGCGTACTGGCGGCCACCGGGCGATCCGCATCGCCTCCGAGTTCACGGCCATCGCCGACCACTACGCACGCGCCAATCACTTCGGGCGCTATCAAATCATCCCGACAGCCGGCGCCTCCGAAGGATTTGTGCCGGAGGACGCCGACCTCCTGATCGAAGGCACGGAGACGGGGAAGACGCTGGTGGAGAACAACCTCAAGTCGATTGAGATACTGTTTCTCTCGACCACCTGCATCATCGTCCGCAAGGGCGCCGACGCCCGCAAGCAGCCCCCGCTGGAGCGCCTACTCGCGCACCTGGGTCGCGCGGCGCCGGCTCCCGTCGAGGGCGCATCTGCTACAATTCGGACCAGAGGATAGAATGCCGCCGCTGGCCATGCACACCGCTATCGCCAAGGAGATAGCGGACGCTATCCGGGACAGCCACCTGGACGATGAGCGCGGCGCCCTCTACCTGGGCTCAACTGCCCCGGACATCCGTATCATCACCCGCTGGGACCGCAAACTGACCCACTTCTTCGACCTCTCGAACTTCGAAGAGCAGAACGGCGTTCGCGCCCTCTTCGGCAAGCACCCGGAGCTGGCGCAGCCAGCCAAGCTGCAGCCGCAATCAATTTCTTTTGTCGCCGGCTACCTGACGCACCTGGTGATGGACGAGACCTGGATCAACCAGGTCTACCGGCCTTGCTTCGGCGAGCACTCGCCTATGGGCGGCGATATCCGCGCCAGCATCATGGACCGCGCCCTCCAGTACGAACTGGACCGCGCCCGCCGCGAGGACCGCCCGCTGATCGAACACATCCTCAATGCCATCGCCAAGGTTGATCTGGGGCTGGACATCGGCTTCCTGGATGAAGGGACGCTGAGCCGCTGGCGAGAAGTCGTCCTGGACGTGGTCAACCACCCGCCAGACTGGGAGCGCTTCCGCTACGTCGCCAGCCGGCATCTGCAACAGCCGATCAGCGACGACGAAGAGGCGGTGGCAATGGTCGAGTTCATGCGCGACCTGCCGAGCCTGGTGGAGGAAACGGTCCGCTACCTGACGCCCGAGCGCATCGACGCCTTCCTGGAGGTCTCGAAGAAGGAAGGGACAGGGGCGGTGAGGGAATACCTGTGCGCGTAGTCTATGGCGCCGCCGCAGCGCGCGACGCGATTCTCAACCGCCCACATCTCGCGGAGCATGTGCCACCGGCAGTGCGAGAGCACATCCGCCGCGTCTTCGGTGAAGACCTGAGCGTAGAGGAGGTGGTCGACCGTATTCTAGGCGACGTCCGCAGCCACGGCGACGGGGCCGTCCGCGAATACAACCGTGAGATCGACGGCCAGGCGGACACAGGTGTCCCGCTAGAAGTGCCGCGAGACGAGATCGAGGCGGCCTACGAGAAGGTGGACGCGACCCTGGTGGAGGCACTTCGCGCCGCCGCAGAGCGAATCCGTGCCTACCACGAGCGGCAGCTGGAGCACGGCCTCCGTCCCTTCCAGGACGGAGAGCTGGGCCAGCTGGTGCGGCCGCTGCAGCGCGCCGGCATCTACGTGCCAGGCACCCAGGTAGCCTACCCGTCCACGGTGCTGATGATCGCGCTTCCGGCCAGGGTCGCCGGCGTCCGTGAGGTCGTGATGGCGACTCCGGTGGCGCCGGACGGCAATGTGGCGGCGGCCAAGCTCGTGGCGGCTGACATCGCTGGCGTCGACCACGTCTACCGTGTGGGCGGCGTCCAGGCGATCGCCGCGCTAGCCTACGGCACGGCTTCGATTCCCCGCGTCGACAAAATCTGCGGCCCCGGCAACATCTTCGTCGCTACTGCCAAGCGCCGGGTCTACGGCGATGTCGGCATCGATGGCGTGTTCGGGCCCTCGGAGACGCTGATCATCGCCGACGATTCCGCCGAACCCGCTCTGGTAGCTGCCGACCTCATCGCCGGCGCCGAGCACGATGAGCTGGCGACTGCCATCCTCATCACTACGTCCGCTGCTCTGGCCGCGAGCGTGCAGGGAGAGCTGGCGAATCAGATGGCCCGCATCCCGCGCGGTGAGGTCGCACGCACGGCCCTGGCCGGCCAGGGCGCTATCGCCGTCGTCGAAAGCCTCGAGACGGCCGCGGAAATCGCCAACGCCTTCGGGCCGGAGCATCTGTTGCTGCACGTGCGGCAGCCGCAAGAGCTCCTACCTTCCGTGAGCTACGCCGGCTGCGTCTTCCTGGGCGCCTACTCCGTTGAGTCGATCGGCGACTACACCGCCGGGCCCAGCCACGTCCTGCCGACGAGCAGCAGCGCCCGCTTCAGCTCGCCGCTCGGCGTCTGGGACTTCCTCAAGGTCACCAACATCGTCTCGCTGGACGGCGCTGCGGCGGAGCGCCTGGGGCCGCCGGCCATCGCCATTGCGCGGGCGGAGGGACTGCAGGGCCACGCCGCAGCCATCGAACGCCGGCTAGCACGAGCGCGGCGGGAGTAACGCCATGAGCGACGATATCCTGGGCCGAGTCCCGGCCTACCTGCGCCAGATGCCCGGCTATGAGCCGATCGAGCCGATCGACGTGCTGGCGCGGGAGCTCGGCATCCCGGAGGAGCAGATCGCCAAGCTGGACGGCAACGAGAACCCGTACGGCCCTTCGCCGAAGGTGATGGAGGCGCTGTGTGGCTTTCGCTACTACCACATCTACTCCGACCCTGACCAGCGCCAGGTGCGCGAGGCGATAGGCAAGCACCTGGGCCTTTCGCCGGCGCATATCGTCGCCGGCAGCGGCGCTGACGAGCTGCTGGACATCATCGGCCGCATGTTTATCGCGTCCGGCACCGCCGTCATCGCGTCGCCGCCGACGTTCGGGATGTACGCCTTCATCGCCCACCTCTACGGGGGCGTCTTCACGCCCGTCTCGCGCCAGGAAGACTTCTCGCTGGACGCCGCTGCCATCAAGTCTGCGGCATCGGGCGATGGACTCGTCTTCCTGGCCTCGCCCAACAATCCAACCGGCAACCCGGTCTCGCGCGGCGAGCTCGACCGGCTGCTGGCGACCGGCGCTGTCATCGTCATCGACGAGGCGTACGTGGAGTTCGGCGGCGAGAGCTTCGTCTCGCTCGTCCCGCAGTACGATAACCTAATCGTGCTGCGCACGTTCAGTAAGTGGGCGGGCCTGGCCGGCCTGCGCGCTGGCTACGGCGTGTTTCCAGCGCCGCTGGCTGACCTGGCCCGCAAGATCAAGATGCCGTACAACCTCAACCAGGCGGCCCAAGTCGCCGTCCTCGCATCGCTGGACGACGTCGCGACGCTGCAGCAGCGCGTCGACCTCATCGTCGCCGAGCGCCAGCGTCTGTTCGAGAGGCTGGCCGCGGTGCCCTGGTTGCGCCCTTGGCCTTCGCAGGGGAACTTCCTGCTCTGCGAAGTGCGCGAGGTCGAGGCAAAGGCCGTCTGGCAGCGCCTGCGCGAGCGCGGCATCTTCGTCCGCTACTTCGAGACGCCCCAGCTCAGCCACTGCCTACGCTTCACGGTGGGCAAGCCGGAGCACAGCCACCGCCTGCTGACGGCTCTCGCCGAGATCGGGGCCAGCATTGGACGTTAAGCGCCGCGCCAGCATCGACCGCGAGACCAAGGAGACGACGGTGCGAGTTCAGCTAACCCTGGAAGGCCAGGGCGATTACCATGTCTCCACTACCATCCCGATGCTGGACCACATGCTGGAGCAGCTGGCGCGTCACGGCCAGCTCGACATAACCATCGACGCCTCAGGCGACACCGACCGCGATGCCCACCACCTGGTGGAGGACGTGGCGATTACGCTGGGCCGCGCCCTGGACGAAGCGCTGGGCGACCGCCGCGGCATCGAGCGCTTCGGGCACGCCATCGTGCCGCTGGACGAAGCGCTAGCTCTCGTAGCACTCGACCTCAGCGGGCGTGGCTACGCCGCGGTCAACGTCGAGTTCGAGCGCACGGAGATTGGCGGCCTGCCCATGGAGAACGTCGCGCACTTCCTGACTTCGCTGGCCAACGAAGCGCGCATGACGCTGCACGTGCAGGTGCTGGCCGGCGCCAACGACCACCACAAGCTGGAGGCGATCTTCAAGGGTCTGGCCCGTGCTCTACGTCAAGCCGTCGCTATAGACCCTCGCCGCTTCGGCGAGGTGCCGAGCACTAAAGAGACGCTCTAGCTCAGGCGGAGCGGTCCATGATGATGTTGCCGTCGAACCACTGCGGCTCCGAGGCCAACATCGACCGAAACTCCTGGAACCAGGCGTCCTGCGCCGGCCGCTCCGAATTCTTGTTGTAGTTCTCGGTCGTGTCCCAGAAGACGACGGTCGTGATGTCGTTCTCGTCGTTGTTGTTGGCGACGACGACACTGCGCTGGAAGCCGGTCGCCTGGGCCTTCTGCTCGCGCTCCCACTTGTCCATCAAGTCGACCAGCGCCTGGCGCTTACCGGGCTGAATCTTGGAACGGAACGTTGTGACGTGGGCCATGCTGTACCTCCTATGGCTGGGCTAACGAAAGCAACGTATTCTGGCGTTGAACGAAAATCAAGCCCCTTTTAGCTCTTCTAAATCATACCTGAACTCTTCGATAACCGGGTTCGCCAGGAGCCGGCGGCACATTTCCGCCACCTGCTTCTCGGCTTCGGCGCGGTCTGCGGAATTGATGCGGACGTCCATGTACTTGCCCGCCCGCACCGACTCAACGGAGCCGAAGCCCAGCGAGTGCAGCGCGTCCTTGATGGTCAGGCCCTGCGGGTCGTTAACGGTGGACTTGAGGGTGACGTAGACCCGCGCCTGAAACATCGCTAGGGCCGGACCAGCTGCTGGCCGGTCAGGCGCTGGAACGCTTCGCGATACTTCTCCGCCGTCTTCTGCACCACCTCCGACGGTAATTCCGGCGGCGGCGGCTCGCGATTCCAGCCGCTCCGGTCCAGCCAGTCGCGCACATATTGCTTGTCGAAGCTGACCTGCGAGCGGCCTTGCTCGTAGTCCTCCGCCGGCCAAAAGCGGCTGGAGTCCGGCGTCAACGCCTCGTCGATGAGGATGATCTCGTCCTGCCACCAGCCGAACTCGAACTTCGTATCGGCGATGATGATGCCGCGGTCAAGCGCGTACTCCTTGCCGTAGCGGTAGAGCGCCAGGCTGCGCAGCTTGACGGCGTTGGCGGCCGCCTGGCCCACCAGCTCCGTCAGCTGCTCCCAGGTGATGTTCTCGTCGTGGCCCACCTCGGCCTTGCTGGTCGGCGTGAAGACCGGCTCCGGCAGCTCCTGCGCCTCCTCCAGGCCCTGCGGCAGCTTGACGCCGCTGATCATGCCGCTCTTGCGATACTCCGCCCAGCCGGCGCTACCCAGCACCGTGTATCCGCGCACGATGGCCTCGATGTCCAGTCGCAATGCCTTGCGCACTACCATGGCGGCGCCCACCACCTCCGGCGGCAGCTCCACCGGCACCTCCGGGATGCGGGTGCTATCGACGAGGCGCACGAAGTGGTTGGGCACGACATCGCCGGTACGCTGGAACCAGAACGCCGAGAGTTGGGTGAGGACGCGGCCCTTGTCCGGAATACCGTTGGGCAGAACGACGTCGAAGGCCGAGATGCGATCGGTCGTCACGATTAGGAGCTTGTCACCGAGGTCATAGGTGTCGCGCACCTTGCCGCGATGGGTTAGCGGCAGATCAAGGTTGCTCTGCAGTAGGACTTCCGTCGTCATTGCAGCAGCCCCATGCGGCGAAAGCTGTCGTCGACGTAGCGCAGGTAATAGCCGTAGTCAAACAGCGAGGCCAGCTCATCCCGCGAGAGCAGCGCGGTGATCTCGGTGTCGGCCAGCAGGAAGTCGAGGAAGGGCTTCTCCTCCTGCCAGGAGCGCATAGCGTTGCGCTGCACCAGCTTGTAGGCCACGTCGCGCTTCAGCCCCTTCTCGATCAGCGCCAGCAGCACCCGCTGCGAGAACACGAGGCCGTGGCTCAGCTCCAGGTTGCGGCGCATGTGCTCAGGGTAAACGTTGAGGCCGCGCACCACCTGCGTGAACAGGTCCAACATGTAGTCGAGCAGCGCGCAGGCGTCCGGCAGGATCATGCGCTCCGTCGACGAGTGGGAGATGTCGCGCTCGTGCCAGAGGGCCACATTCTCCAGGGCGGTAACCGTGAAGCCGCGGAACATGCGCGCCAGCCCGGCGATGCGCTCGCACTTCTCCGGGTTGCGCTTGTGCGGCATGGCGCTGGAGCCGGTTTGGCCGGCGCTGAACGGTTCCTCCGCCTCCAGCACCTCTGTGCGCTGCAGGTGCCGGATCTCGGTCGCGAACTTCTCGAGGCTGGCCGCCACCAGCGAAAGCGCCGCGACGAAGCCGGCATGCCTGTCGCGCGAGAGCACCTGGTCCGATACCGGCGCTACCTGCAGGCCGAGCCGCTTGCAGACGCTCTCCTCCACCACCGGAGGCACCGTGGCGTGAGTGCCGACCGGACCGCTGATCTTGCCGTAGGCCACTTCCGCGCGAGCCTGCTGCAGGCGCCGGCGATCGCGGCGCAGCTCGTCCAACCAGAGCGCCAGCTTCAGCCCGAAGCTGGTGGGCTCGGCGTGGACGCCGTGGGTGCGGCCCATCATCAGCGTGTCCTTGTGTTCCAGCGCGCGCTGTGCCACCGCTGCTTCAAGGTCAGCGATGTCTTGCTCCAACAGGTCTGCGGCTTGCAGCAGGCGCAGACTGAGCGCCGTGTCCTCGGCGTCGTACGAGGTGAGGCCCAGGTGGATCCAGCGCGATGCGTCGGGTGGGATGCTATCGGCGACGGAGCGGATGAAGGCATTGAAGTCGTGGTGGGTCTCGCGCTCGTACTCCGCCCACTTGTCGACGTCGTAGCGGGCGCGGCGGATGTGCCCCAGCGCATCGGCGGGGATGACCCCTTGCTCGCCCCAGGCCTCGCAGGCCGCGATCTCAACGGCCAACCAGGTCTCCAGCTTGTTCTCTTCGGACCAGATACGGCCCATCTGCGGGCGCGTGTAGCGGGGAATCATGCTACTGCGGAACGTGAAAGCCATGCTTGCACGCCGATAATAGTACGTTAAGCAGCAGCCTACGAAAAGAGTGGCTGGGGCGATAGGCGACCCGGGCCGCTGACGTTAGCGGAAGATCAGGTTCAGACGTTGCTGCCGATAGGCGAACAGCCTTGCGGCAGCGTTGGTGGCTGGCCCGAGATATGTAACTGGATATCGATGGCGTCCACTACCTGCACCCCATCCGTGCAGTCTACATTGCCCAGCGTCTCGATACAGAGTCCCGAGGCCTGGCCGGCCACGGACAGGAGGTCCTGGATGGAGTCCGGTATCTGCACCTGGCCGTTGCAGTCGGAGTCGCCCTTAACGCCGCCGCTCGGTGGCGTTGCCGTCGGTGTTGCAGTTGCCGTACTGGTCGAGGTCGTGGTCACTGTCGGCGAGGGCGATGGACTGGGCGTGGGTGATGGCGGCACGCCAACGATGACGACGCCGCGCATGGCGCTGCCGTGGATCATGCATTGGAAATAGAAAGCCGTGTTATCATCACCGGCTAGCGCCGTAAACGAGAAGGTAGTGTTGTTCATGTCGATCGCATGATTCCAGCGGCCGCTGCCCGTGCAACCGGTGAAGACGCCGGTACAGGCAGTAGTGGTGTGAGTGCCCTCATCCCAGAACCAGGTCACCGTATCGCCAACGCTGATGTGTACCGCGTTGGAGACGCCTTGCGTGCAACTGGTACCTGAGGTGCAAAAGTAAGTGGTGCCCACGTGGAACGTCTGGTCCGCCGCCTGCGCAGGCGTGCTGGACAGCGGCGATGACGTCGAAAGCAGCGAAAAGGCTGTGGCCAGCGCGATCGTAGCCACTAGCACAGCGGCGACACCAAGACGTACCTTCAACTCCCACCTCCACGTAATGCGCCGCCGTGCGGGCCGGCGGGCGCGGCTAGTTACTGGCTGTACGCAGCGGCGGAAGGGGCGGATTTACGAAAAGGGGCGAATTAAGGGGGGATTAACGGGAACTGAACGTCGCGCCTACGACGCCGCCAGCTGCGCGCGATACGCCTCCAGCCGCGAGCGCACGTCCTCGTGCTGCAGCGCCAGGATCTCGGCTGCCAGGAGGCCGGCGTTGCGGGCACCGTTAATCGCGACGCAGGCCACGGGCACGCCCGGTGGCATCTGGGCGATCGAAAGCAGCGAGTCCATACCGTTAAGCCCGCTGCGGCCGATCGGCACGCCGATGACGGGCCTGGTAGTGTAGGCGGCGATGACGCCCGGGAGCGCAGCGGCCATGCCGGCCCCGGCGACGAACACCTCGACGCCGTGATCCGGCGCCGAGAGCACGTACTGCCGCAGCTTATCCGGCGTGCGATGGGCGGACATGACGTGCGTCTCGCTGGCCACGCCCAACTCCTGGAGGACGGTGGCGCAATCCGCCATGACCTCCGAGTCCGACTTGGAGCCGATGATGATCGCGACCAGCGGCGAACTCATAGCAAAAGTTTACGGGAAAATGCTCGCTCGGTCAGCCGCTATTCCACGCGGGCGTCCTGCGCCGGCGCCGCGATATCCTTGCGATAGTGCGCGCGCGAGAAGTGGATGCGCTGTACGTTGGCGTAGGCCCTGGCGCGCGCCTCCGCCAGCGTGGGCGCCATCGCGACGACACTGAGCACGCGGCCGCCTGTCGTGACGACACCATCGTCCTCGGACTGGGCTGTGCCGGCGTGGAAGACCATGACGTCCGGCTCCACCGTTGCCAGGCCTGCGATCGGCTTGCCGGTGGGATAGTCGTCCGGGTAGCCGCCGGACGCCATGACCACCGCCACGCAAGCATCCGTCGACCAGTCGATATCGACCTCATCCAGGCGGTCGTTGGCGGCGGCCCAGAGGATGTCCAACAAGTCAGACTTCAGGCGCGGCAGCAGGACCTGCGTCTCGGGATCGCCGAAGCGGGCGTTGAACTCCAGCACCTTGGGGCCTGATTCCGTCATCATCAGGCCCGGGTAAAGCACGCCGCGAAAGCGCGAGCCGCGCTCGGCCAGGGCGCGGACGGTCGCCTCCGTGATCGTCTCGTGGATCAGCGGCTCGGCAGCCTCGTCCAGCCAGAGCGGGGGGCTGTAGGCGCCCATGCCGCCGGTGTTCGGGCCCTGGTCGCCGTCGTAGACGCGCTTATAGTCGCAGGCGAAGGGCATCGGGCGCACCGTTACGCCGTCGGTGAAGGCGTGGGCGGAGACCTCGCGGCCGCTCAGCCGCTCCTCGATGACTACGGTGCCGCCGGCTTCGCCGAAGACGCGCTCCTCCATCATCTGGCTCAGCGCCTTCAGCGCCTCGTCCTTGCTGTCGCAGACGAAGGCGCCCTTGCCGCCAGCCAGGCCGTCTGCTTTGACGACTGGCGGCTGCGCCAGGCCGATGACGTAGTCGCGCGCCGCCGTAAGCGAAGTGAAGGTGGCGCTGGCGGCGGTCGGGATATCGCTGGCAAGCAGCAGGTCCTTGGCGAACGCCTTGGACGACTCGATGCGCGCGGCCTCGCGGCTCGGCCCGAAGGCAGCGATGCCTTCCGCGGCCAGCCGGTCGACGAGGCCCTCCGCCAGCGGCTGCTCCGGCCCGACGACGACCAGGTCGATCCGGTGCTCCCGGCAAGCCGCGATAATGCCATCAGCGTCGTTGGCGCTGAGGTCGAGGTTGCGGGCCAGCGCGGCGGTGCCGGCGTTGCCCGGCGCCACCCAGAGGTCGGTCAGCTTCGCCGACTGGCGCAGCTTCCAGGCGATGGCGTGCTCGCGCCCGCCGGAGCCGAGGATGAGGACGTTCATTCCCACTCGATGGTGCCGGGCGGCTTCGAAGTGATGTCGTAGACGACGCGGTTGACCGCGGGCACCTCGTTGACGATGCGCTGCGCAATCCGGGAGAGCACGTCGTAGGGCAAGCGCGCCCAGTCCGCGGTCATCGCGTCCTCCGCCGTGACGGCGCGGATCGCGGCAACATAGCCGTAGGTGCGGAAGTCGCCCATGACGCCCACAGAGTGAGTGTCGGTGAGGATGGCGAACGCCTGCCAGAGGTCGCGGTAGAGCCCGGCGGACTTGATCTCGTCCATGACGATCCAATCGCAAGAGCGCAGGACCTCCAGCTTCTCGCCGGTGACCTCGCCGATGATGCGAATCGCCAGGCCGGGCCCGGGGAATGGCTGGCGGTAGACCATCTCCTCCGGCAAGCCCAGGGCCTCGCCGACGCGGCGCACCTCGTCCTTGAAGAGGTAGCGCAGCGGCTCAACCAGCTGGAAGGTCATCTCCTTGGGCAGCCCGCCGACGTTATGGTGCGTCTTGATCTTGACCGCGGCGTTGTGCCCAACCGCCGACTCGATGACGTCAGGGTAGGTCGTGCCCTGGGCGATGAACT
>DASRHH010000149.1:0-8327 GCA_035650635.1 Dehalococcoidia bacterium
GCCGGACGGCGGCGACTACAAGCTGACCTATATCGGCAAGCACCCCGTGATCGTCGCGCGCAGCTCTGACGACAAGCAGATCCGCGTCTTCTTCAACCGCTGCCGCCATCGCGGGGCGACCGTCTGCCAGCTGGAGTACGGTAACAGCAACTACTTCCGCTGTGCCTACCACGGCTGGGTTTACAACAACGGTGGCGGCCTTGTCGGCGTGCCGTTCGAAGAGGGCTACGGCGAGGGCTTCGACAAAGACAAGCTAGGCCTGGTTCAGGTGCCGCGAGTCGGTACGTACGCGGGCTTCATCTGGGCCAGCTTGAGCGCGGACGGCCCCTCGCTCCAGGAGCACCTGGGCAACGCCATGCCCTATATCGACAAGTTCTCGACTCAGGGAACCGAGGGCATCCAGGTGAACATCGGCGCCCAGAAGTTCGGCTACAACGGCAACTGGAAGATGCAGATGGAGAACACGGTGGACGGCTACCACGCCAGCTTCGTCCACGCCAGCTATTTCGAGATCATCAGCAGGCGGGTCGGCCGCAAGCTGAATTTTGGCCCGCGCGAAGGCATGCATGTCATCGATCTGGGCAACGGCCACGCCGTCCTGGACATCGAGCCAGGCGGCATTGACGCCACGACCACCAACTCCCGCGGCAGCAACAGCGGCCCCGGCTACAACATGACAGTCTTTCCGAACGTCGCCTTCCTTTTCTCGCAGATCAGGCAGATCCGGCCAGTGGCGTTCAACCGCACGGAGGTGACCCTCTATCCTCTGCGCTTCAAGGGCATCTCTGACGAGGCCAACACCGCTCGCCTGCGAGAGCACGAGAGCTTCTACGGGCCGGCGTCCTTCGCCGCCCCGGACGACTGGGAGATGTTCCTGCGCTGCCAGACCGGCTTCCAGGCCGATGCCGACGTCAACGAGGCCGAGTGGATCCGGCTCTACCGCGGGCTGCATCAAGAAGACGTGGACCCCAAGACCGGCGCCAAGGCCACGACCCAGATGGACGAGGCCAGCCAGCGCGCCCTGCATCGCCAGTGGAAGAAGATGATGCAGGCCGACTGAGCCTGCACCGAATAGCCAAGAAGGAGACCCAGGCAATGGCAACCCAGGCAAAAGTCGACCGGCAGGACGTGGAGAACTTCCTCTTCAAGGAAGCTCGCCTGCTGGACGAAGGCAAGTTCAACGACTGGCTGGAGCTTTACGCGGACGAGGCGATCTACTGGGCACCCTGCAACCGCTACGACATCGATCCGTCGCAGGAAGTCTCCCTGATCTACGACGACAAGGGCCGCATGGGTGACCGCGTCTGGCGCCTGCAGAGCGGCCTGGCCTACTCTCAGGAGCCGCCGTCCAAGATCAGCCACCTCATCAGCAACGTCGAAATCGGCAGCGCCAGCGCGAACGAGGTCGTGGTGCACAGCAGCTTCGCCATCTTCGAGATACGCAAAGGCACGCAGCGCACCTACGCCGGTCGGATGGAGCACCACCTGACACCGGCGGACGGCTCCTACAAGATCGCGTTCAAGAAGGTCAACCTCATCAACAACGACGACCCCATTGACAACCTGACCTTCCTTCTCTAAAAGCGCCGTTGTAAGCGTGCTGCTTCGGTGCTAGCATACCGGCATCTTGAGGTGACCCGAAGGAGGAATCCGCCATGGCAGGCGTTGCGCAGTTGGGATATGTGGGGATCGGCGTCAGTAATCTCGATGCCTGGGAGCAATACGCGACGGAAGTCCTGGGCCTGCAGGTATATCGCAGGGGCGCCGACGGATCGCTGTTCCTGCGCATGGACGAGTTCCACCATCGCATCGTCGTCCACCCCGATCCCAGCGATGACGTGCTCTACCTAGGATGGGGCCTGCCAAACCGTCAGGAGATGGAGGAGGTGGCAGGCCAGCTGCGAGCCAATGGCTTCACCGTCACTGAGGCCACTCGGGAAGAGGCTCGCTCGCGCAACGTCATCGAGCTGCTGAAGTTCGAGGATCCCAACGGAGTTCCCTCGGAGCTGTTCTACGGGCTGGAGGTCTGCTACCCGGACCCCTTTAACTCGCCGCGTCCCATCTCCGGCTTCGTCACGGGCAACATGGGATTGGGGCATGTGCTGCTCAACGTCCAGGACGTGGAAAGCAACCTGAAGTTCTATCGCGACGTTCTTGGCATGCGCGAGACGGACTACGTCATCCGCCCGACCTCGGATGGCGGCGAGGCGCAGCTCGTCTTCATGCACTGCAACCCGCGCCATCACTCGATGGCGTTTGGCAAGCTGCCGATCCAGAAGAAGCTCACCCACATCATGCTGCAATTGGAGAGCTACGACGACGTGGGCATCACCTATGACATGGTGCAGGAGCGCCAGATCCCGCTGGTCATGACCATCGGCAAGCACATGAACGACCACATGCTCTCGTTCTACATGGCGAACCCGTCCGGCTGGGCGATCGAGTACGGCTACGGCGGCCGCCAGGTGGACGATGCGACCTGGGAGGTGCAGTACCACGCCCAGGGTGACATCTGGGGCCACAAGATGGTCGGCCCGGCCTATTTCCGCGAGGAGCCGGCGCCGGCTCCGACCGCCGCTTGACGTAGCCTTAACGAAAAGAGGCCCGATTTAATTCGGGCCTCTCGCAGTTCGCTGCCTGCCTAGGCCCGCGAGAGGCTGAGGCGGCGGATGCGCTCCACGCCCTCCTCCAGCTGCTCGTCCGGGATGGTGAGCGAGAGGCGGATGAAGCCCTCGCCGGCGGGGCCGTAACCGGCGCCGGGCGTGACGACGACATTGGCCTCCTCCAGCAGGTACTCGCAGTACTGAGCCGAGGTCATGCCGTTGCCGATGCGCGCCCAGACGTAAAGCGAGGCGCGGCTCAGCATCACGCGCAGCCCCAGCGAGGTCAGCGCCTCTGTCAGGCGGTCGCGGCGGCGCTGGTAGATGCGGTTGTGCTCGTCGATGGCGTCCTGCGGCCCATCCAGCGCCGCGATCGCCATGCGCTGGATGGCCTGCGGGATGCCGGAATCCAGGTTCGACTTCACCCGCATCAGTGCATTGATGACCTGGGCGTTGCCCACGGCCATGCCGATGCGCCAGCCCGTCATGTTGTAGCTCTTGGACAGCGAATGGAACTCGATGCCGACGTCCATGGCGCCTTCGGCTTGGAGGAAGCTGGGCGGCCGGAAGCCGTCATAGGCCACCTCAGAGTAGGGGCCGTCGTGGCAGACGACGATGTCGAACTTGCGCGCGAACTCAACCACGCGCTCGAAGAAATCGAGATCGGCGACGGCGGCCGTCGGGTTGTTCGGGTAGTTGATCCAGAGGACGCGCGCCCGGCGGGCGATATCTTCGGGAACGGCATCGAGGTCGAGCAGGAAGTCGTTCTCCTCCTCCATTGGCAGGTAGTAGGACTCGCCGCCGGCGAACATCGTGCCGATGGCGTAGACCGGGTAGGAGGGGTCCGGCACCAGCGCGATGTCTCCCGGGTCGATCAGGCAGAGCGCGATGTGCGCGATCCCTTCCTTGGACCCGATGAGCGGCAGGACTTCCGTGTCCGGGTCCAGCGTCACACCGAAGCGCCGCTTGTACCAGCCCGCGATGGACTGGCGCAGCTCCGGCAGCCCCTCTGACTCCGGGTAGCGGTGGTTCGCCGGGTCCTGGCTGGCCTCCAGCAACGCTTGCAGGATGTGCGGCGGTGTCGGCAGGTCGGGGTCGCCGATGCCGAAGGAGACGACGTCGACGCCCTGGGCGCGCTTCTGGGCGATCTTGCGGCTGATCTCGACAAAGAGGTAGGCCGGCAGCTTTTCGATGCGCTTGGAGAGCCTCATGGGGTGGTTCGTTCTCCTCTGGGCCTAGTAGGGCCACTCGCCGTCGTAGACGCGCTGCACCGGCCCGGTCATGTAGACGTCGCCCTGGCCGTCCCACTCGATGACTAGCGTGCCGCCCGGGACGCTAGCCTCCACCCGATCGCCGACGAGGCCCTGGAGCCGCGCCGCGACGGCCGTGGCGCAGGCGCCGGTGCCGCAGGCCAGCGTTGGGCCGGCGCCGCGCTCCCAGGTGCGCACCTCGATGCGCTCCGGGCTGAGGACGCGGGCCACGTGGAAGTTCATACGCTGCGGAAACAGCGCGTGCTGCTCCACCTGCGGGCCGTAGGTCTCCAGCGGGAAATCGCTCACGGGCGATGACTGGAAGTGCACGGCGTGCGGGTTGCCCATGGAGACGAAGGTCACCCTGAGCATGGCGGTGGGCAGGCCCAGCGCGAAATCGATGACCGGCCCCTCGGCCTCGATGGCGACCGGCAGGTCGGCTGGGCGCAGTCGCGGCGCGCCCATGTTCACGCGAACACGCTCGACATTGCCGTCGCCTTCCAGCTTTAGCTGCAGGACGCCGGACAGCGTCTCGACGCTGAGGTCGCGATGCGGCGAGCCGCCGCCCTCGGCGTGGAACTTCGCCAGGCAGCGAATACCGTTGCCGCACATCTCGGCCTCGGAGCCGTCCGGGTTGAAGATGCGCATCCGCACATCCGCACGCTCGGAAGGCAGCGCCAGGATCAGGCCATCGGCGCCGATACCGAAATGGCGGTCGCACGCTTGGGTGGCGAGCGCCGGCCAGTCGCGCTCGCCGGCGGTGGCGCCGTCCAGCAGGATGAAGTCGTTGCCGGTGCCGTGCAGCTTCGTGAACTTCATCGGATTACCGGCTCCTCGATCCGCACGAAGTCGCGCAGCAGGGCGCTGGCGGCCGCGAGTGGGTTAGCATCGAAGGCCAGCCAGTGGATGCGCGGATCGGACGGCTTGAACCAGTTGTTCTGGTGTCGCACGAAGCGATGCGTCTCCGTCTTGATGTGCTCGATTGCCGTCGCCAGATCGAGTTCGCCAGCCAGGTGTTGGCAGATCTGACGATAGCCAATGCCGGACATGGCTGGCAGGTCAGGGTGGTAGCCGTGCTCCAGCAATCCGCGCACCTCATCCTCCAGCCCAGCATCGACCATCGCGTCAACCCGCTGGTCGATGCGGCGGTAAAGCTCGTCGCGCGGCAGGGAGAGGCCGATGACCATCGTCTGCCAGTCCGGCGACTGTCGCACAGCGCACTCAGGGGCCGCCTGTCCGGTAGCCGCCAGCACTTCAAGCGCCCGGATCACGCGACGCGGGTTGCGCGCGTCCACTCGTGCAGCGGCCTGCGGGTCGCGCTCTCGCAGCTCGGCGGCCAGTGCTTCGACGCCCTCGCGCAAGGCGCGGCGCTCCAGCTCAACGCGCAGCTGCGGCTGGGCGGGCACGCGCGGCACCTGCCAGCCCTCCAGCAGCGCCCAGACGTATTGGCCGGTGCCGCC
Source organism: Dehalococcoidia bacterium (assembly GCA_035650635.1). GTDB lineage: Bacteria > Chloroflexota > Dehalococcoidia > SM23-28-2 > DASRHH01 > DASRHH01. Next base: position 5,311 of record DASRHH010000149.1, read on the forward strand.
GACCACGAACGGCAGCCGCCCACGTGACCAGATGTCCGCCAGCGTCTCGCGAGCGTGGTCCAGCCAATCGCCCAGGCTGAACGGATCGCTTGGTGGGATTATGTCGACCAGATGCTGTGGCACCGGTGCTGTGTCTGCCTTGGCCGTACCGATGTCCATGCCGCGGTAGACCTGCCGGCTGTCAGCGCTGATGATCTCGCCGTCGCAGCGCAGGGCAAGCTGGCGTGCCAGCTCGGTCTTGCCGCTGGCTGTGGGGCCGACGATTGCTACCAGGCGTCGCATCAGCCCACCGCCACCCGCGCGGTCTCGCGGATGATCTGCGAGAACTTCTCGGCGTTGAGGCTGGCGCCGCCGACCAGGCCGCCATCGATCTCGGGTTGAGCCATCAGCTCCGGGGCGTTGGCAGCGTCGACGCTGCCGCCATAGAGGATGCGCACCACCTGCGCCTTGGCCTCGCCGTAGACGGCCGCGACCTCGCGCCGGATGGCGCCGATAGCCTCGTTCGCCATCTCGGCAGTCGCGGCCTTGCCGGTGCCGATGGCCCAGACCGGCTCGTAGGCGATGATGAAGCTGTCAGGCAGGTCGACTTCCAGCAGGCCGGAGCGTGTCTGGATGGTGAGGACCGCGTTGGTGAGGCCGGCCTCGCGTTCGCTCAGCCGCTCCCCGACGCACATGATCGGTCGCAGGCCAGCCGCCAACGCCGCCTTCACCTTCTGGTTGACGGCCTCGTTGGTCTCGCCGAAGACGTGCCGCCGCTCGGAGTGGCCGATAATAACGTACTCGACGAGCTCGGCCAGCATCTGCGGCCCGACCTCGCCCGTAGCGGCGACGTCGTCCTGCCAGTGCACGTCCTGCGCCCCAACGCGGAAGCTGGAGCCGGCCAGGGCATCACGAGCCACCGGGATGTAGACGAAGGGCGGGCAGACGATCTTCTCCACCCCGGCGATATCGTCGACCTTGCGGCGCAGCTCCTCGCAAAGGGCGCGCGCCGAGTCCGCGCGTAGGTTGGCCTTCCAGTTACCGGCGATGACCGGCTGACGGTTGCTCATTGGTCACGCACCGAACTTGGTGAAACGCCCGGCGTGGGCCATCGCCAGGCTGAGTGCTTCCTTGGCTGGGATGACGCCTAACGTCCCCTTGCGCAGCGTCGCCTCGTTAAAGGAGTCGACCGGGTCGAGCCAGGGGGTGTACTGACTGTGCAGCATGAAGGGCACAGGGTGCCAGGAGTGGCCCGCCATGATTGACGGCGTCGAGTGGTCGCCGCCGACCATCATGACGTCAGGCTCCAGGTCCAGCAGCTGCGGCAGCGCCACGTCCAGCGCCTCGATTGCCTCGATCTTACGGTCGAAGTCGCCGTCCTCGCCGGCGGAGTCGGTGTACTTGTAGTGCAGGAAGAAGAAGTCGTATCTATCCCAGTTCTCCGCGACGACGGCGATGCTGTTCTCGATCTCCGGCGCCGCCTTGAGGGCGTGCATGCCGACGAGCTTGGCCAGGCCGCGATACATCGGGTAATAGGCGCAAGCCGCGGGACGGATCTTGTAGACCTCCTCGACTGCTGGCCAGTCGGGGCGCTTGGCGAAACCACGCAAGGTCAACATATTAGCCGGATGCTTATCGGCGAGGATCTTGGCGGCTTCCCGGACGAACTGCTGTACCTTGGCTGCCGTCTCCTTGCCCTCCGGGGAAGTAGCGGCCGCTGGCAATGGCGGCACGCCCTCTTTCTGCGGGTCGGTATCGGCGATGGCGTCGGAAAGGCCGGATCCGCGCAGCACCAGCGCGAAGCGATGCTCGCGCACCGGCTCCACGAAGAGCTGCGTGCCATCGAGCTTGATCTGGCTCAGCTCCGCGGCCAGGGCGGCCGCGCTCTCGTTATCGATGCGTCCGGCGCGCCGGTCGATGATGGTGCCGCCTTCGTTCACCGTACAGAAGTTGCCACGCGCGGCGACATCGTCCGGTCCGAGGTCGAAGTCGATACCGACGGCCTCCAGGACGCCGCGGCCCACCTGGTAGACCAGCGGGTCGTAGCCGAAGAGCGCCAGGTGGCCGGGACCGCTGCCCGGCGTCACGCCCGGCGCCACCGGCAGCGTGAAGCCGCAGATGCTGTCCTTGGCCAGGCGGTCCAGGTGCGGGGTATAGGCCGCTTCCAGCTCCGTCCGCCCCGTCTCCCGGTGGGGCAGGCCGCCCAGGCCGTCCATTACCAGAAGGACGATTTTGGAGTCGTTTTTAATCGCGAGCTGGCGCGCGAGGTTGAGATCCATAGCACTTGGGATTATCCGACATTTGGGACTGCTAGGCCATCGTGTTGGAGGCAGCTAGGCGTCTTGCAGGGCGGCGACGCCGGGCAGCTCGCGGCCCTCGAGGAACTCGAGTGAGGCGCCGCCGCCGGTGCTGACGTGCGAGAACTTGTCGGCGATGCCGAGCTGATCGACTACGGCAGCCGTCTCACCCCCGCCGAGGATCGTCGTCGCGCCCTCCACGCTGGCGATGGCCGCCGCCAGGCGGTGCGAGCCGTGCGCGAACGAAGGGAACTCCATCACGCCCATCGGGCCGTTCCAGACGATGGTCTTGCAGCCCTGGAGCGCGTGAGCGAAGACGCTGACTGTCGTCTCGCCGATGTCCATGATGCGCCAGCCCGGCCGCACGTCCTTGACGGAGACGCGCTGGGCGTTGGCATCAGCGGCGAAGGAGTCGGCGACGATAACGTCTGTCGGCAGCAGCAGCAGCAGCTTGCGCTCGGCCGCGCGGTCGAGCACTTCGCGGGCCGCCGGCACGTAGTCCTCCTCGACCAGCGAGTCGCCGATCTCGAAGCCCTCCGCCTTGAGGAAGGTGTTGGCCATGCCGCCGCCGATCAGCAGCTTATCGACGCGCTCCATGAAAGCTTCGAGCACTGCCATCTTGCTGCTGATCTTGGCGCCGCCGATGACCGCCGCGTAGGGCCGTTCCGGGTTGAGGGCGCGTCCCAGGTAATCCAACTCCTTCTCCATCAGCAAGCCCGCGACCGCCGGGAGATACGCGGT
>DASRHH010000150.1:0-5952 GCA_035650635.1 Dehalococcoidia bacterium
AATGCCTGTGAGACAGTACCGACCAGACTGCCGCCCTGCGAGAGCACCACCATCCCCTCCTGGATGCCGTCGCTGGTACCGTGGTTCAGCGCGATCACCTGGCGCACGTTGCTCGGGTCTATCGCAACCACATCCGCCAGCACAAACTGGTCCTGCGGGCGGCCCTGTTTGACCTCCAACAAGCGCTGAAGCTCCTCGATGCGCTGGCTGGCGTCCTCGCGGGCGGCCACCTCAGCCTGCAGCCGCTCGATCTCCTCGTGCAGACGCTGGTTCTCGCGCACCAGGTCGCCGTGGTCGCTGGCGCCACTCCAGAAGTCCGAGATCGGATTTGCCGCGTCCGTGACGAGCTTCTCCAGTGGCAGCGCCAGGCGGAAGTACTGGGTCTGGAAGGGGTCGTATGCCTTTTGCTGGGAGAGGATGATGCTGAAAACGCTGACTGCCATCACGGTTAAGAGCCACCAGAATACCCTGGCGGGGATCATCGTCCTCGCAACCCTCTGCCTTCTCGATAACTTGCCGGACCGGCCGTCGGCTTCCGGCTACCGCGGTGCCCGGCGACTGTTGAGCCTGGTCTGCACCTTCTGCAAGACGTAGGCTTCCTCCAGGACATCGCCGCAGCCCCGCACCACGCAGGTCAGCGGGTCCTCCGCAACGTATACGGGGAAGCGTGTCTCCTGCGCGATGCGCCGGTCCAGCCCTCGCAGCAGCGCGCCGCCGCCGGCCAGCACAATGCCCCGGCTCATTATGTCAGCCACCAGCTCCGGCGGCGTAATCTCGATCGATTGCTTGATGCCGTCGATGATAGCGTTAATCGAGCCGGATATGGCGTCGCGGATCTCGACACTGCTCACGGTCACCTGTTTCGGAAGGCCGGTCGCCAGATCCCTCCCCTTGAGCGCTATGTTGATTTCCTTCTCCAGCGGGAAGGCGGAGCCGGCCTCGATCTTCAGCTCCTCCGCTGTCCGCTCGCCAATCAGCATATTGTGCACCTGGCGCGCGTAGGCCACGATCTCCTGGTCCATCTCGTCGCCGGCGACGCGGATCGACGTGCTGACGACGATGCCGCCCATCGAGAGGATCGCGACCTCGGTGGTGCCGCCGCCAATGTCGACGATCATCGAGCCGCCCGGCTCCATGACCGGCAGCCCGGCGCCGATGGCGGCGGCCATGGGCTCCTGCACCAGGTAGGCGGCACGGGCGCCGGCGTTAATGGTGGCGTCGTGCACGGCGCGCTTCTCGACTTCCGTCACACCGGAGGGTATGCCTACTGCCACCCGCGGCCGCGGTATCGCGAAGCCGAAGGAGTCATGCACGGAGCGGATGAAGTACTGCAGCATCTTCTCGGTGACCGCGAAGTCAGAGATGACGCCGTCGCGCAGCGGCCGCACGGCCACGATGTCGGCCGGGGTCCGGCCGACCATGCGCTTCGCCTCGGAGCCAATGGCCAGTATTCTCTTATCCGTCTTGGAGACCGCCACTACAGACGGCTCGTCGATGACGATGCCCCGGCCTTTCACCATGACCAGCGTGTTGGCAGTCCCCAGGTCAATTGCCACGTCGTGCGAAAAAAACCCCAGTATCGAATTGAGTAGATTAAAGGACAACCCCTCCTCCTGGCCTCCCTAAAGGGCTCGGTGGACAACCTTACGCATTATACTCCGAATGCTTGGTTGGCCAAAAAAGCTCACCCTCACTGTCACCCTGAGCGCCAGCGAAGGGTCTCGTCACTCCCGCCGTGTCAGCTCAGTTTTCAGATTCTTCGCTCCCCCAGAATGACAAGGAAGCTGTAGACGCGACGGTAGAGCCTCAGGTACATAACGTTGAGCCCCTGCCGCCGGCTACGGGCTTACGTGCGGGACTTGCGCCAGCCGGCCGCCACTGCTTCCGCCTCCGTGCAGAACCAGCGCTCCCCTGCTTTCTCGTCGATTACCGTCTGCTCGTAGAAAGCCCCGCCGGGCACATGGTAGATCTTCTCGCCGTCGGCGCTGATGTTGCCCTTGATCATCGGCTGGGCGCCCTCGGAGTAGTCGCAGGCACCGGCGATGGTCGTGGTTGGTGCCGGCGAGCCGCCGCAGCCGGACCAGAGGCCGGCGCCGGCTTCCCGGGCCTGGCGCTGTAGCTGCAGGAACAGCGGTTGGTACTTCACATCGGGCGGGTAGGTGGCCACCTGGGCGAAACCATCCTGCACCAGGCGGGCGTTGATCATCTCGCCGTCCAGCCAGACGTAGCGTAGCAGCCTGCCGAAGGCGTCCGTCTCCGATACGTCTTTCTCCAGCTCCACCGTCTTGGCCAGTACCAGCTCCTTGTTGCGCTTGCTAGCCTCCGGCCCGAAGCAGCCCACCGGCCGGTTGGGATCGACCGTCTCCGGCGTGTCCACGCCGATGTAGCGCAGCTTGTAGGTCTTGCCGTCCAGCTTAACCTCGATCGTGTCGCCATCAACAACGCGGGTGACAGTGGCCTGCTGGCGTCCGTTGGCAGTGGTGCTGGAAGGGCTGGGGCTGGCGCTCTTGGTGCAGGCGAAGGTCAACAAGAGGAGGAGCAGGGTGGGCAGCCAGATCCGCCTCACGCCGTTTTCACGCCGTTCTCTTCCAGCAAGCTCAGCAGCGCGGCCTCGTCCAGGAGCTTGGTATCGTACTGTTGCGCCTTCTGCAGCTTGGAGCCCGGAGCTTCGCCCACAACCAGATAGTCCGTCTTCTTGGTGACGCTGTCCGCGGTCTTGGCGCCCAGCGAGCGCAGCAACTCCTCGGCCCGGCTGCGCGGCATCGACTCCAGGCTGCCGGTGATGACGAACGTCTTGCCGCTAAGCGGGCCCGCACGGGTGCGTGGCCGTTCTTCATCCTCCATGCGGACGCCGGCCCTGTGCAGCTTCTCGATGATTTCCAGGTTTCGCGGCGTGCGGAAGTACTCGTGGATGCTGGTCGCAATCTTGGGGCCGATGCCCTCGATCGCCGCCAGCTCCTCGACGCTGGCGCTGGCGATGCGGTCCAAGCTGCCCATCTCGTTGGCCAGGAGCGTCGCGATCTCGCTGCCCACGTGGCGGATGCCCAGCGCGAAGAGCAGCCGGCTCAGCGGCCGCTGCTTGCTCGCCTCGATGTTGCGCAGGATCTTATCGGCCAGGGCGGGGCCCATGCGATCCAGCTCCAGCAGCTGCTCGCGGGTCAGGCCGTAGATATCGGCCGGGTCGGCGATCAGCCCGCGCGAGAGCAGGACCGCGCACCACCGTTCGCCCAGACCGTCGATGTCCGTGGCCCCGCGCGAGGTGAAGTGGGTGAGCCAGCGGAAGACCTGCGCCGGGCAGGCGGGATTGGTGCAGTAGCTCATAGCTTCATCGGGCAGCCGCACCACCTTGCTGTTGCAGCGGGGGCAGCGGCTGGGAGTGCGGAACTCCTTCTCCTGGCCGGTCCGTTTGCTCACAACCGGCCCCACCACCTGCGGGATGACATCGCCCGCGCGCTGCACTATGACCGTATCGCCCTCGCGGATGTCCTTGCGGCGGATGTCTTCCTCGTTGTGCAGCGTCGCCTTCCTGACGATGACCCCGCCGACTTGCACCGGCTCCAGGATGGCGAATGGATTGAGGCTGCCCGTACGCCCCACGTTAATTTCGATGCGTAACAGCTTGGTCGTCGCCTGGATCGGCGGGAACTTGTAGGCGATTGCCCAGCGCGGCTCGCGGCCCACTGTGCCCAGGCGGTCCTGCAGCCGGAACTCGTTGACCTTCACCACCATGCCGTCGATCTCGTATTCCAGCTGGTGGCGCCTCTCCTCCCACTGGCGGTAATAGGCCTCCACGGCCTCCAGGTCGCTCGCCATGGTGATGTGCGGGTTGACGCGAAAGCCCATGTCCTTTAGCCAGTGCAGCGTGTCCCAGTGGGTGCGCGGATATTCGCCGTCCGCCCAGCCCAACTGGTAAATCCAGATGTCCAACCCGCGCCCCGCCGTCTTGGCCGGGTCCTTCTGGCGCAGCGACCCGGCGGCGGCGTTGCGCGGGTTGGCGAAGATCTGCTCGCCGCGGTCTAGGAGCTGCTCGTTGAGCCGCTGGAAAGCCGGCTTCGGCAGGTAGACCTCGCCGCGTACCTCGAACCGCTGCGGAGCATGGTCCACGCGCAGCCGCTGCGGCACGCTGCGGATCGTCTTCAGGTTCGGCGTGATGTTGTCGCCCCGGCGGCCGTCGCCACGGGTGGCGCCCTGAGTGAAGCGACCGTCTTCGTAGACCAGCGCCACGGCCAGGCCGTCGATCTTCGGCTCGCATACCATGTCGAACTGGTCGACCTCCGCCAGGGAGCGGACGCGCCGGTACCACGCCTCCAGTTGCTCCGGGTTCATGGCGTTGGCCAGCGAGAGCATCGGCAGCCGGTGCTCGACGACCGGGAATCCCTCTACGGGTGCCCCCGGAACTCGCTGCGTCGGCGAATCCGGCGTTATGATCTCGGGGTAGTGATCCTCAATGGCCCGCAGCTGCTGCATCAGCTGGTCGTACTCGAAGTCGCTGACTTCCGGCTGGTTTAGAATGTAGTAGAGGTAATCGTGCTGGCTGATGCGGGTACGCAGCTCCTCGGCGGTGAGGCGGGCGTCAAAGACGTTATCAATGCCGCAGCTCATGGCATCCTGAGTATAAGGAAAGGAAATGGCGGGCTCCAACTCCGGTTGATTGGCATATTGCCCGTCTATATAATGATTGAGCCTTAAGACAGGAGACGGCCAAACAGCCCACAGAGTGGCAGAACACTACACGCGTATCAAGAAAATCCTCGTGCCTGTCGATGGCTCCGGAGCGAGTCTGGAGGCCGTGGCGGTGGCCTGTAACCTGGGACGCCGCAACAAAGGTACTGTTTACGCCGTCTATGTCATTGAAGTGTCACGCTCTCTGCCCCTGGACGCCGAACTAGACTCCGAGGCCCGCGATGGGGAGGGCGTCCTTGCCCTGGCCGACGAAGTGGCCGACGAGCACGACTTTAAGGTGGAAGGCGAGATACTGCAGGCTCGCGATGCCGGCCATGCCATCGTCGATGAAGCCATCGAGCGGGGTGTCGCTGCTATCGTGATGGGCGTACAGCTTCAGGACGAAAGCCCCGCCTTCGAATGGCCGCAGCACGGCAAGCCGAAGGCCCTGGCCACTGACCTCAAGCTGGGCCATGTCGCGGACTACGTCCTGCACAACGCCCCCTGCGAAGTCTGGCTGATACGCCAGCCGATTGGAGCGAGATGAGAGTCGTAATCATGGGCTGCGGCCGCGTCGGCGCCGAGCTGGCGACCATGCTGGACCGCTCCGGCAGCACGGTCACCATTCTCGATATCAACCCGGACTCCTTCCGCAGGCTGGCGGCTGACTTCCACGGCCGCAAGGTCGTTGGTAACGGCATCGACCAGGACGTCCTGCGCCGCGCCTGCTCTGACGAGCCCGACGCCTTCGTGGCGGTGACCCAGGGCGATAACCGCAACGTGATGTCGGCTCAGATCGCCAGGCACATGCTCAACATCCCGCGCGTCGTCTGTCGCATCTATGACCCCATCCGCGAAGAGATTTACCGCGGCCTGGGCCTGGAGACGATCAGCCCGACCCGGGTCGGCGCTCGCCTGCTGATGGACGCCTTGGAGCGCGAGACCGCCACGGCCGGCAGCGGAGACTAGCGACATGTACATCATCGTCATCGGCGGCGGCAAAGTCGGCTACTACCTGGGCAAGGAGCTCGTTGAATCGCAGCATGAGGTGCTGATTATCGAGAAGGACCGCGCCAAGTGCGACCGCATCGTCGATGAGCTGGGCGATATCGTCCTGCAGGGCGACGGCTGCGAGGCCTCGACTATGGAGATCGCGGGCTTCGGCCGTGCCGACATGGTTATCGCCGTCACCGGTGAGGACGAGGACAACCTGGTGGCCTGTCAGGTCGCCAAGGCCAAGTTCAAGGTGCCGCGCACTGTGGCGCGCATCAACAACCCCAAGAATAGCGA
>DASRHH010000151.1:0-8914 GCA_035650635.1 Dehalococcoidia bacterium
AGTCCGTCCGGCAGGCCACACAATGTTCGCTGGTCAAGACCATCGCAACCACATCTCTCTTTCTTGCTCTTGTTGGCGCTTTCTTATCGGCGTCCTGCAGCGATTTTCATTTTAGCGTTCGCTGGCCTCGTGGCGATGACCCAGGCGAATCTGTCTGCTATAGTCAGCGCTGATCCTGTTTCGGCAGGTATTAGCAACTATGCTCAAACGTTTGCGGCTCCTTGTCCCCTTCTTCGCTCTGGCACTGGCGCTGGTTGTCTCGGGACACGGCGTTCTGGGGCAGAACGCCTCGGTCGCCGTCGGTGACAACTTTTACTCACCCAGCGCCATTACAGTCAGCGCAGGCGCCACTGTTACGTGGACTAACAACGGACCGTCGGCTCACACCGTCACCAGCACAGACGGCATTTTCGACTCAGGGTATTCATTCACTCCTGGCAGCTCTTTCTCCTACACTTTCTCTACTCCTGGGACATATCCGTACTATTGCCTGATCCACGGCACTATTCAGAGCGGGACAGTAACGGTGCAAGGCAGCTCCGCTCCGCCGCCTCAGCCCACGGAGCCGCCTTCGGTACCCACACAGCCAGCGCCGGTGCCGGTCATTACGCAGACTCAAGAGGCCAGCCCCGGCAACGAGCAGCCGCCATCGCCATCGCCTACGGCGACGGCGACCGCCGGTGCATCGCCAACGCCTTCACCTTCGGCGACGGGCCCGCTGGCTGTCGCGCAGCCGGGTGCTGGCCAGCCAACCGACGGCTCGGGCGGCGACAGCAACAACTGGTGGCTTTTCGTGGTCATACCCGTCGCCGTAATCGCTACGGGCGCGGCCGGTTACGCCTTCTATCGTATGCGCAACGGCTAAGGCCTCTCGTGGGCTAATAGAAAAGAGGGGGCGGAAAAATTCCGCCCCCTCTCACGTGTTTTACGGTTTGAGTTAGCGCTTCACCTTGCAGAAGGCCAGTCCGCCGGCTCCCATGGCTATCGCCAGGGCTCCGGCGCCAGCCAGCAAGACCAGCCACGGTACGCTGCTACCGCCGCTACCAGTTTGAATGGGAGCGCCGCCGGTGCTGGGAAGCCTCGTGGCTGACGCGCCGACGGTGATGTAACCGATCTGACCACTCTCCTCATGGAAGAGGCAGAGGTACTGGAAAGTCCCCTGAGTCGGGAAAGTCAGCGAGAAGTCCTTCGGAGCCGTAGGACCCAAAGTCAGCGGTCCCGAGTTGTAGAAGCTCTTGCCGTCATAGCTGGAAGACGGCTTGGCCGCCGGCACACCGGTTGGGCCGCCATACTGGGCCTCCAGCGCATCGACATCCTGTCCGGGCGCCAGGAACGTCACCGTGTGGGGTGCGGTAGCACGCCAGTGGACGGTGTCGCCGGCCTTGATCGCCAGGTTCGGCGGGATGAACTCAAGCAGCTCCAAGTAGCCGGTGCCGCCGCCGGGCATGGCCGCGGGCGGGTTAACGCCGTTGGCCCAGATGTCCCAGCGCGTTGTGCCATCAGGTTGAGCCACGCCGACGGCTGAGTTCAGGGTCGATTGGCGCAAGGCGCTGACCTGACCCAGCAGCAGGCTGCTGGTGGAGGCTGCCGCGGAATCGGCCTGGGCCTGTGTCGTCGCGCTGCCGGAAGCGACCACGTTGACAACGCCGGTCATTCCGGAGTGGATCACGCAGAAGTAGTTAAAGGTGCCGGCGGTGTTAAAAGTGACGGTAGCCGTGGAGCCCTTGCTCATCAAGCCCGTGTTCAAGAACTCCGTTCCGGTATAGGTCACCGGACCCAGGCTCACCGGCCCGGGAGGACCCGGAGGGGGCGCCGTGAAGCCGGCAACCGGCCAGTTGGCCGGAGGCCCGCCGCCGGGGTTAGAACCGAAGGTGACGCTATGGACCTCGTCCGAGCCGACGGTCCACTTGATGCTGTCGCCGACGACGATCGTCGGGGCACCGGGGCCATAGGCGTTAGCTGCAACGGTGCCGCTGCCGAAGCCCGCGGTGACGTTGAGCGTCGTCGCAGCCTGGGCTTGCCGCTGCCAGGCGAAGACAGCGAGAAGGGCAATACTGGCCATGAGAGCCAGTAATAAGAGCCGATATCGCGCCGAGGTGGTTACGGGGAGTACCTTGCTCATCAAATCTCCTCGCTGCTGTTGATATTGACCCAGTTATAGGCCACCCACCGAAGCCAGTCAATGATTCGGCGGCTCTTTTGAAGCGCGTTTTAATAATCGCGTCTCCGGTGCTGGAAACCGCGCCGGCCCCCGCTACGTAACTAGTGGCATGAGAGCCGCTAACAAAGAGCAGAGGAACGAAGCAATTGCTTCGTTCCTCTGCCGGGGGGAGGGAAACTGAGTGAGTTGCAAATTGGCGGTTCGTGTTTCTAATTGTATCACTCCTCACCACTATCTTCGATAGGCAAAGTAAACAGGATTTTAAAAATTTATGAACAACAATAAGCTTTTAGCCGCTTCGCTCGGCGGCTAGGCTTCGTTGGCGACGCGGATCCAGGCCGTGTGCCAGCCGCTGGCGCCGTCCGGCTCGGGGTCGGCGGTCTCTTGCGTCTGCAGCTGTCCGGTGCCATCGGTGGCGCGGACCACGAAGTTGGCGCGCACGCCGGCCAGAGCATCCCAGACGTAGCTCCAGTGCGTCCAGGCGAAGCGCGATAGCGCCGGCGCCAGTTCGGCGTCATGCCAGCTGGCGCCTCCGTCCTCGCTGACCTCGACGCGCGAGATGCCGCGGTCCGCAGCGAAAGCGATGCCGAGGACCCGGATGAGGCCCGGCTGAACGATATCGCCGTGGGCCGGGACGTCGATACGAGACATTGTCTTCAGCCAGGCGTCTTGGTCCCAGCCGCGCTCCTCCCAGTAGCCGTTGATGTCATTCTCGATAACGCTGATCTTACGTAGCCACTTGGGGCCCTTCATGCCGTACTTTCCAGGCGTCAGGACTCGCAGCGGCGCACCGTGCTTATAGTTCAGGGGCTCGTCGTTCATGCGATAGGCCAGCCGGACCTTGGGATCGAGCGCGTAGCTTAGAGGCAGCGACTCCAGGTATCCGTCATCGCTCTGGAAGCGCAGGAAGCGGCCGGCGGGCTGCAGCGCAGCGCTCTCCAGTACGTCGCGCAGGGCGACGCTACGCCAGAGAGCGTTGCTGATCAGCTCCCCGCCGACCTGGTTGGAGATGCATTCGAGCGTTACGTAATTGTCCTCGTAGGGCAACGCCTCGATATCGGCAAGCTTGAGGGTCAGCTGGCGCTGCACCAGGCCATCGACGCGCAGCGACCAGCCGGCGATGTCCGGGTCGGGATCGTAGAGGTTCTTGGAGACGACGTAGAAGTCAGACGTGCTGGTCACGGCCGGGGTTGGCTTACCGCGCAAGAAGCGCTGGACGCCGCCGCCCACGCGGCCCAGCACCTCTCGCGAGACGTAGAGGCCGGCGAGCGCCACTGCGACGGCGTCCACCGAGAGCCGCAACAGGTGGCGGCGGCTATAAAGCAGGCCAATGTCGGACGCGGGCTCGGCGGCCGGCCGCGGCGTCAGCAGCGCGAAGGCGGCGCCGTAGATCGCAGCAACTGCCAGCGTCCCGAGGACGTAGCCCGCCCGCTCTGAGGCGCCAAGGTGAGCGGCACTGGCCAGGAGGAGCACAAGGCTGGCCAGCCATAGAAGAGTTGCCGCCGTGCCGGCCAGGACGCCGGCAACCTGCCAGGCGGGCAGCCGGGCCAGCCAGCGGCCGGCCAGCAAAGGCACCGCCGTCCCCAGCGCAACCAGCGACGTGACGACTCCGGCGAACATGTAGGCTTTGGCGCTGCCGCCAAAGGTATCGATCGACCAGGAGATAAGGGAGAGCGGCAGGAAATCCGTCAGGGCATCAGTGGCGATCTCCGGGAAGATCGTCGTGCCGAAGGCGTGTCGCAGGAACAACAAGGCGGCGACCGCGAGGACGGCGGCAGCGAGTGCCGGCGCCAGTCTCTCCAAGGCGGCCTGCAGTGCGTCGGGCAGGCGCGGGGGCCTGTTCAAGAGGCGCCTACCGTATAATCGGTGCCGCTATGCTGAGGCTGATGGCCATCGTTTTCGTTGCCGTGGCGGCCGCGGCCTGCGGCGGCGGGGGAAGCTCCTTCAGGCTGGACGAATCGCAGCCGCCGGAGGCACGGGCCGCCTTCGATAGCGGCTTCAACCTGGCCAGCCAGGCGGTCTTCAACTGCGCCAGCTTCTCGGTGCCAGGAAGCTCTCTGACAGGGCTGGCCTGCGATACCCTGGTCTGTGTCGGCGATGGTTACCAGCCCGCGGAGTGCTCCGCCAACCTGCTGCTGCGCGGCCAGCAGCAAGCGGAGTCGATCGCCGGCCTGCGCGGGCGCGCCCGAACAGCCTACAACGAAGGGTGGCTGCGCGGGCAAGAGAACGAGCGCTCCTGCAGCAACCAGGCGGTGGAGTCCGCGTGCGTCCTCAGCCGTTGCTCGCGCCAGTCCGGCGCCTTTGCCTGCCTGACGCGGCCAGCGTCTTAGCCGACGCACCAGGAGACCTCATTTCGGAGAGGTCGTCCAGAAGGTTGCCGCCGAAGCCAGCCTTGCCAAGTCTCAAGACGCATTCTGCTCATGTGCTTACCTATTGTACGCACGCGGGCGGGCGCCCGATTCGGTGGGGGCGCTAGTTCTGGCGGTGCTTCTGGATGAAGTTGAGCACCCGCTGCCAGGCGTCCTCAGACTCGGCGGCAAACTGCTGGTAATCGCGGTCGAAGAAGCTGTGGGGCGCGCCGGGATAGATCTCGATCTCGTGCTCGATGCCAGCCTCTTGCAGCGCCTGGCGGTACATTTCGACCTCCTCTACCGGTATACCGGCGTCGGCGCCGCCCATCAGCGCCAGCACCGGCGCCTTGAACTCGGGGGCGCGCTGCGCCGGGCCGGGCGCCCCGCTTTGGCTGGGCCCGGGCCGGCCGTAAAAGCCGATGACGCCGGCCAAGCCGTGGCCGTTGGCCGCCTGCTGCCAGGAGTGGCCGCCACCGAAGCAGAAGCCCAGCGAGAAGACGGAGCTGCAGCTGCCGCCCCCCGGCGAGCGCAGGAACTCGACGCAGGCCCGCACGTCAGCCGCCAGACCGGCCGGCGTTGTCTGGTTGGCGTGCTCCCGAGCCGGGAAAGCGGCATCGCGCTTGCCGACGCCGGCTGTGCGTCCGAAGAAGTCGAAAGCCACTGCGTTGATGCCCCGCTCCGCGAAGCGCAGCGCCAGCTCTTCGTAGAAGGGGAAGAGCCCGCGAACGTCGGGAAGGATGACGACGCCGGCCCCGCCGGGCTGGCCAGTGCGGGCGGCGAAGGCCGCGAAGCGATTGCCATCAGCGGCCCGCAGGACGAGATCCTGAGAGTCAACGGCGGCGCCGGCAATCGGCGGGATGGGCGGAAGTGCATCGATGGGGAAGCACATGCGGTATCAGTCTCCTTCGGCGCTGAAATTTCCCACATTATAAGGGGAAGGGGCGGGACGGTGCCGCTAAGCGGCGGCGGCTATATAATCGGGCGCTGATGAGCGCCAGGGCGCTACTCCTTGCGGCGGCGTTGCTGCTTGCGTTGACCTGGGCGGTGAGCGGCGGCGGCTGGCTGCGGCGCTCCTCTGAGATGGTACAGATCGTGGTCGGCGTGCTGTTCGTGGTGTTCGCGGTGCGCCTGGGCCTGAGCATCGCCATCATCGCGTTCGGCCTCAGCCCAGCCTCGTGGCTGATCCCGGTCGCCTTCGGCATCGGCGCCTGGCTGATCCGGCCGGGACGCCAGTCGCGCAAGCAGCCCTAGGCGGGCTTCGGCAAGTAGAGCAGCGGGTCGACGGCCACGCCGTTGATGTGCAGCTCGAAGTGGAGGTGCGTACCGCCGCACTGGCCGACGACGTCGCCGGTGTGACCGACGCCGCCGATGGTCTGGCCCTGGCTCACGATCTGGCCCGGAGTCACTGAGTACGCTTGCAGGTGAGCATAGAGCGTCCAGGAACCATCGGCGTGCTGGATAGTGACGTAGTTGCCGTAGCCCGAGTTATCGAGCGTGGCGATCTTGACCTGGCCGGCCGCTGCAGCGACCACGGGGGCGCCATCGCGGTTGCAGCCGTCGATATCGATGCCGTAATGGTCGGGCGGATTGAAGGGGTTGGTCACGGGGCCGACGAACGGCCAGATCAGCGCGCAACCCCTGGCCTGCTGCAAGCCGGCGATGGCGCCGAGGATCTGGATTGCGTCGGAAAGGTTGACGGCGCCCGAGCAATCGACGTCGCCGGATGTGATGCAGGAGGCGGTCGGCGGCATCGCGGCGACGTAACGGATGACCGCGACGGCATCCGGAACAGCGAGGGCGCCGGAGCAATCGGCGTCGCCGGTGACGGGCACAGGCGTGGTCGCCCCGTGCACTGCAGTCGTAACACCGCCCATGACGGTGCCCAGTAGCACCGAGGCCACGATCAACCGAACGATAAGCGACAAGTCAGTATCTTCGTTTTGGGATGAATAAAGGTGGGACGAGCCAAACAGGTCCGTCATGGCTAGAGACGTGGCTGCTTGACCGGCGTTACAGACACGCGCAGCCGGGCGGCGAATTGACCTAAGGTGGGCTTTTCCCTAGATTAGTTGGGGTTAAAGTCCCTGTAGTAACGGCCCGTCACTAAACGGAAGGAAACAGTAGCGAATGCTCGGCATCCTCAAGAGCATGGCCGCCATCACGGCCGCCGCAATCCGCAAGCCGGTGACCGTCGAGTACCCAACGCAGATGCGCCGGCTGCCCCCACGCAGCCGCGGCTTGCCGTTGTTGGTCTGGGACCACGATCAGGACGAGCCGGTCTGCATCGGCTGCCAGCAGTGCGCCAACGTTTGTCCGGTCGCCTGCATAACGGTCGCGGGGCCTGTCGAGAACCCACACTTCCGTCCCAAGGACCACGACGAAGCGGCCTGCCGCGCCGAGAACGACGGCGTCTGCGTCCACACCAGCACCCGTCGCACGCTGCCGGCGATCACCATGGAAGACTCGATGCGCTTCATGATCGACGAAGACCGCTGCATGCGCTGTGGCATGTGCGAGGAGGTCTGCCCAACGGACCAGGAGCGCTACGGCAGCCAGAAGGCGATTGTCATGGGTACCGGCCATCTCTCCATCCAGAGTTCCGTCTACGACCGACGCGACAACGTGCTGGACCTGCAGGGCCTGACCTACCACTCGCGGGCGCTGGGCCTGGAGCTCAACGCCGTGATGGGGAGCAAGCCCCCGAAGTCAGGCCTGGAGGTGCAGAGCGATGCCGTCGCCGGCATCCGGCTCAACCCCAGCCTGACCGATGTCGTTAACCCGCCGCAGCTGCCGATCTCTGTGCGCATCCGCAGCCGCCTGCTTAAGATGTACGCGCCGTTCTGGCTGGCCCGACGCGGGCTCCCGCGCCGCCGCGATGGCGAGTGGCCGGCACTCTCCGAGATGGCCGGCCGCCGGCGCCGCTAGCTGTTCCGTAAGCAACAAAAGAGGGGGAAGGAGTTTCCTTCCCCCTCTTCGATGTTCGGCGAGGTCTAACCGTGCTGCGGGTTCGGAGGTACAGGCGCCATCCGCTCGTTGCGTGCCGCCATAGAGGCCGCGCTGCCCAACTGGGGGTGACCCCAAATGCTCTTGGCAGTCTCGAAGCGCTCGGGCTTATGGTCCGGACCCAGTTGCCGTCCGTCCCACCCGTACTCGAACCACCAGCTAGAGGGGTTCGCCAGGTAGAACGAGAACATGCGGTCGTTGTGGTGGCGGCCCAGCTCTACGGTGATCGGGATCTCGTCGGCCAGGCAGATGTCGCGGGCGGTCCCCACGTCATCCAGGGAGTTCAGCTCCACCATGAGGTGATTGACCTTCTTGGGCAGCGGCGGCGTCTCGAAGAAGGCGATGGAGTGGTGCCGCGGGTTGCAGTGCATGAACAGCATCTGACGGCTGCCGCCGGGCATCGGGATGGTGGAGTAGTCGGTGATCTTGAGGCCCAGCAGGTCCTGGTAAAAGTGTCGCGCCTCTTCCAGGTTGCGCTGGTAGACTACCGTGTGGCCCATGCCCATGTTGCCGGTCTTAAATCCGGAGATCGGCCGGCTGGGGTAGAAGGCCTGCTGGTTGATCGGCCGGCCGAAGAAGACCTCTTCCGGGATGCCGGACGGGTCGGTGAACTTGATCAGCTCAAAGACCCGGCGGTCGTCGGCCTCATCCTTGGTGCCCCAGGTGACCTTGACGCCGCCGTCTTCCAACTGCTGCGCGATGGCCTCCAGCGCCTTGCGATCGGGGACTTCCCAGCCCAGGTACTCCAGGTCATCGCTGCCGTTAACGGTGGCCTTGATGCGGTGGTGGAACTGGTCCCAGCGCATATAGTAGGTGTTCTTGTCGTCGCCCTGGAAGAACTCGAACCCCATCAGGCCCGTGGCCGTGTCCCGCCAGGCGTCGACATCGCTAATGCCGATGCCCATGTAGCCCAACTCAGAGACGCTTTGCATCTCGTTTTCCTCCTTCTTGGTCGGCTTTTTCGCACACATTATACTCAGCAATGCCAACAGCGGTACGGCCCGTCAGCCTCAACTAGCGAAGAGTAAGCGCCATTTTGCGGAAGGTTTCGCCCACTTTCTCGATACCCTCAGGTTCGACTGCTGCCATTACCTCATGCTAACGACCCAATCCGCCGCTGGCAGCCTCCACCAGCGTTGACAATCCTGCCCCCAACCTATAATTTAGTCACCTTATTCGAACTATTCCTCAGTCGGCGATTCAGGAGGGTAGGATGACTATCGATCCGCGAACCCTGGTCGACTCAGCGAATTCGACGCTCAGCCGGCGCATCTTCATCGAGCAAGAGATCTACGAGCTGGAGCTGGAGCGCATCTTCGCGCGTTCGTGGCTCTTCCTCTGCCATGAGTCCGAGATCCCCAACCCCGGCGACTTCTTCGCCACCTATATGGGCGAAGAC
>DASRHH010000152.1:0-6478 GCA_035650635.1 Dehalococcoidia bacterium
GTCAGGTCGCCGTAGATGTAAAAGCCGTCGCGAGAGGCGCGGCCGACTATGCGAGTCTGCTTTTGCAGGCGGCCGAGCAGCATCGAGACAGTGGCGTGCTCAACCGCGTGATTGCGCTTTACCGCCTCTAGCGATCCGGAATCGAAAAACCTCATATTCACTCCAATTCAGGATAGCATATCGCTAGCGCAGGTTGAGCCAGCCGATCGAGAGGACGTCGACGAGCGAGGTCGTTTTGGCGATCTCGTGGCGCTGCCCGCTCACCGTATCGATCGCCACAATGCTCGTGTCACCGGGCTGGCCCGTTGTCCGCGCAGTTGTGGAGTGGACAAAGAGCAGCCGGCCGTCACTGGACCAGCCCATCGGCGCGTCGAAGCCCGCTGCCGGAGCCGCGAGAGGATTGCCGGAGCCGTCCGCCAGGTTGAAGACGACTGGACCGGCTCCGCCTTCGCTGGCCGGTTGGTGGCCGATCGCCAGGCGAGCACCATCGCTCGTCCAGGCCGGCCGGAAATAGGGCGCCACCCCCAACGCTGCCGAGATCAGGGTGCGCACGGCGCCTGTCGCCATGTCACCAACGCAAACGCCGTTGCAGCCGATGCCGGACCAGGAGACTTTCGTGCGATCCGGCGAGAGCGTGGGATCGATGACGCTGCTGGGGCCGGCACGAAACAGTGTGGTCACCGAACCGTCGCTGATATTGACGGACGCGATGTCGCTGCCCGGGTTAGCGGCTGGGATCTGCAGCAGGTAGAAGTTGCGGCCGGCGGCGGAGTAGCCGAGTGTCAGCAAGCCGAGCAAGTCGCTGGAGGCCACCGACATCACCGTCGATTCGCCCTTGGGAGCACCGCCGGAGAGCGAGATCTGCACGAGCTGGGTGGCTGCGGCCTGCAGGCGAACAACCATGATCGCCGAGCTGTCAGGCGACCACATGGGGAAGCCCTGCAGCTGGAGGTGATCCGCCAGTTGCTGGCGCTTACCTGTCGCCAGCTCCAGCAGCCAGAGCTGCGAATCGAGTCGAGGATCGACAGCCCCTTGAGGGAAAGCCGTGTACGCCAGGTAGCGCCCATCCGGCGAGAGGCTAGGCCAGGAGCCGTAGTTGCTGGCGTGCGGGATAGTCGCCACTGTTTGCTGGGAGAAATCGGCCTTTACCAACCAGATGGTGTCGGCGCTCTCGCCCAGAGCTCGATAAAGGAAGCCCGAAGACAGGGAACCGGGTGCCGAGGTAGCGATCGAGGTAGGCGAGACCTTGGTCTCAGCTGTCGGCGAAAGGATGTTGATAGTGGGCTTGCTGGAGCCACCGCAGGCCGTCAGCGCCAGCACGGCGACCAGGATGGCCACAACGCCAACAAATCCGCGAATCCGTATCCCGACTATCGAGTCACTCCTTGTGCTCCGGCGCCGCGACTTCAGACCCTGGCTGCTGCGAGAGTTCCCGCACGCGGTGCCAGATGTGCCAGGCAAAGGCGAGAACAAGGGCCGTGGCGATCGGTATCGAGACGGGGCGGAACCAGGGCAGGAGCCTGTCCCAGTGCTCGCCCAGTGCATAGCCAGCCGCAGCGAGGCCCAGCGACCAAAGGAACGAGCCGACGAACGTCAGGGAGGCGAAACGGACAACGTTTACCCGGGAGATGCCCGCCGGCAGGCTGATGAAAGTGCGAATAACTGGCAGCAGCCGCGAGATAAACGCCGCCTGATCCCCGTAAC
The DNA here is from genome assembly GCA_035650635.1 of Dehalococcoidia bacterium. Lineage (GTDB taxonomy): Bacteria > Chloroflexota > Dehalococcoidia > SM23-28-2 > DASRHH01 > DASRHH01. Next base: position 1,705 of record DASRHH010000152.1, read on the forward strand.
GTGCGAACCAGCGGTCCGCCGAATCGAGATCGCGCGGGAGGATCAGCAGATAGCGACCGTAACGCAGGAGAAAAGCCCGCCCGCCCCAGGCACCCGCGTAGTAAGCGATGAGCGAGCCGCTAGTGTTGCCGACCGCGCCGAAGAGCGCTGCCAGAAGCAGCCATTCCCAGCCGTGGCCTGCGTCTTTGACCAGAAACCAGCCGGCCAGCGGCATGATGATCTCACTGGGGAAGGGCACGCAGGCGCTCTCGATCGCCATCAGGAAGATGACGCCGGGCCAACCGATGGCATCGTAGAGGTCCCTCGCGAAGTCGAGCAGGCCGTTCTCTATGCCCACGACGCCACCACCATCGCCAACCAGTATCGCAGGCGAGCGGCCCAGCGCCAAGCCGTGGCTTCATCTGCGGTTAATCCAAACGACCGCAGGCGCGTTTTCTCTTGCGATATGCCTGGCTCCATCCGAATCGCCGGCCTGTAGCGCCTGGCGAGAAAGGGCGTCTCTAGTTGAGCGTAATGAAAACTCGAATTCTGGCATTGGCCTGCTTGGCTCTCGGGCTGCTGGCGCTGGCGGCTTGCAGCAGCGACGGCAGCAGCCCAAAGACTTCTCCGATACCGACTCAGGCGGGTGGCGCGCCGACGATCACGTTGAAAGCCGGCCAGATCACGGGCCAATCCGGCAAGGTGCTGCTGGTGGTAGTTACGCCCGGCGCCGGCGGTGCTCCCCTGGCGCGGGCCTGCATCTCGATTGGCAGCAACAGCTTCACGCCGCCCGTGACGGTGCTGACTGACATGCCGAAAGATAACCCGTGCGGCGCGGCAACGGGCCAGGCCAAGTTCGCGGATGGCGGCTACGTTCTAAGCGCCGGAATCTATACCCCTGGTGCGACCTCGCCCGAAAGGGAGGTCCGCAAACCGGTAATCATCGTTGGCGGCGCGCCGGCAGAGGTCACGGTCGATGGCGCCGAGCTCTCCGGATAGCTGGCTCAAGCATTTGACGGCGCCAATCGCCAGATGCTACGCTATCTGGCGATAAGACAAGGCTGAGAAGGGAACTAGTACCCAGCCGAGCGCAGTCCAGAGAGCCGGGGTCAAGTGGAAGCCCGGTACTGAAGCGGCAGGCGAATGGCTCCCGGAGCCGCCAACCGAACGCGAAAGCAAGTAGGCCTGGCCGGAGAGGGCACCGTTAGAGGCCCAGGGTATCCCTGCTACGGCGGGTGTACCTGGAACGAGATGCCGCTTTCGGGCGGCAAGAAGGGTGGCACCGCGAGGCCTCTCGCCCCTTTTGGGCGAGGGGTTTTTATTTGTGCGTGAGGCAATCATGTATACGCCGCAGTTGGAGCAGGTGAAGGAGCTGGCGCAGGCCGGCGGCTTCAATCTGGCCACCGTCTTCGCGGAGGTCAGCGCTGACCTGGAGACGCCGGTGTCCGCCTTCCTCAAGGTGGCTCGCGGCGACTACTCCTTCCTGCTGGAGTCGGTCGAGGGCGGCGAGCGCATGGCCCGCTACAGCTTCATCGGCACGGAACCCTATCGCGTTCTGCGCAGCGGCCCCTACAGCGACCCCAACGATGGCCATGACCCGCTGGCCGAGGTGGAGGCCGAGCTGGCCAGCGTGCGCCTGGCCCCCAGCGACGACGGACTGCCGCGCTTCACCGGCGGCGCTGTCGGCTTCCTGGCATATGATTGCGTCCGCTACTTCGAGCCGCGCGTGCCCATCCCGGCGCGCGACTCGCTCGGCCTGCCGGAGGCCGTCTTCCTCTTTGTCGATACGCTGCTGGTCTTCGACCACATCCGCCACACCGTCAAGGTAATCGCGCACTGCCGCCTGGATGCCGACGTCGAGGCGTCCTATAGCGAGGCCTGCGAACGCATCGCGGAGCTGGTCGACCGCCTGGCGCGGCCATTGCCAGCGGTCCCCTATCCGCTGGACGAAGGTATGGCCGTCGCGGGGTCGCCGGTGTCCTCCAGCGTCGGCAAGGAGTCCTACCTGGCGAACGTGGAGGCCGCACGCAAGTACATAATTGCGGGGGACATCATCCAGGTCGTGCCGTCACAGCGCCTTTCGCGAAGGACGTTGGCACACCCGTTCTCCATCTATCGGGCCCTGCGCTCCGTGAACCCATCGCCGTACATGTACTACCTCCATCTGGGCGATAGCGACATCGTTGGCACCTCGCCGGAAATGCTGGTACGTGTTGAGGACGGCCTGGTCTCGACCCATCCGATCGCGGGGACGCGGCGCCGCGGCCGCGACAGCGATGAGGACGAGGCGCTGGAACGTGAGCTGCAGGGCGACGAGAAGGAGCGGGCCGAGCACATCATGCTGGTCGACCTCGGCCGCAATGATATCGGCCGGGTCAGCCAGCCGGGCAGCGTCCAGGTCACGCAGCTGATGGAGGTAGAGCGCTACTCCCACGTCATGCACCTGGTATCGCACATCACCGGCCGCTTGCGGGACGATCTCTCGCCCTACGACGCCCTGCGCGCTTGCTTCCCGGCCGGGACGGTGTCCGGCGCGCCGAAGATCCGCGCCATGGAGATTATCGCGGAGCTGGAGCCGGACCGCCGCGGCCCCTACGCGGGAGCTGTGGGCTACTTCGACTACCGCGGCAACCTGGACACGGCGATTACAATCCGTACGATCGTGATGAAGGACGGCCTGGCGCACGTTCAGGCCGGCGGTGGCGTTGTTTACGATAGCGTGCCGGAGTCCGAGCACGAGGAATCACTGAGCAAGGCGCGAGCGCTGCTGCTGGCGCTGGACCGCGCGGAGGCCATGGAAGCGGAGGCGCTGGCACGCAGCCGGGAGTGACCCATGATCCTCCTCATCGATAACTACGACAGCTTCACCTACAACCTCTACCAGTACCTCTCGGAGCTGGGCGCCGAGGTCGAGGTGCGGCGCAACGACAAGACGACCATCGGCGAGATCGAGTCGCTGTCGCCGGAGCGCATCGTCATCTCGCCCGGGCCCTGCACGCCCAGGGAGGCTGGCGTCAGCGTCGCAACGATTCAACATTTCGCGGGCAAGCTACCGCTGCTCGGCGTTTGCCTGGGGCACCAGTGCATCGGCGAGGCGTTCGGTGGCGTGGTCAGCGGCGCTGGCGAAATCGTCCACGGCAAGACCTCGCTGATCCACCACAGCGGCAAAGGGGTGCTGGCCGGCCTGCCGGACCCGTTTGCCGCGATACGCTATCATTCGCTCATCGTGGAGCGCGCAGGGCTGCCGGAGGAGCTTGAGGTGACGGCCTGGACGGACGCCGGCCTGATCATGGGCCTGCGCCACCGTACCTACGCCATCGAGGGCGTGCAGTTCCACCCGGAATCGATCATGACAGAGGTGGGCAAGGACATCCTGCGCAACTTCCTGGGGACGCCGGCATGATCAGGGAAGCGATCGCGGCGCTGGTCAACGAGCGCCGCGACCTCACGCGCGAGGAAGCGGCCGCCGCCATGACCGAGATCATGAACGGCGAGGCCACCCCCTCGCAGTTGGGCAGCTTCCTGACGGCGCTGCGGCTCAAGGGCGAGAGCGTCGATGAGCTGACCGGCATGGCGGAGGTGATGCGGCGCTTCGTGCTGGCGGTGCCGGTCGAGGGCGTCGTCGTCGACACCTGCGGCACCGGCGGCGATAACAGCGGCACCTTTAACGTCTCCACAGCAGCGGCGTTTGTCGTCGCGGGAGCCGGCGGGCGCGTCGCCAAGCATGGCAACCGCGCCATGAGCAGCCACTGCGGCTCGGCGGACGTGCTGGAGGCGCTGGGCGCACGCATCGAGCTGACACCGGAGCAGGTCTCGCAGTGCATCAGCCGGACCGGCTTCGGGTTCATGTTCGCGCCGGCTTTCCACCCGGCCATGAAACACGCGGCACCGACGCGACGTGAGATCGGTGTGCGCACGGCCTTCAACATCCTGGGGCCGCTGACCAATCCGGCCGGCGCCCGCTCGCAGTTGATGGGAGTGCCCCAGCGCGATCTGGCTGCGAAGATGGCGGCCGTGCTGCAAAGCCTCGGCTGCCACCACGCGCTGGTCGTCAACGGCGACGGTGGCCTGGACGAGCTCTCGCTGAGCGGGCCCTCGCAGGTCTACGAAGTGCTGGCCGGCACCCTGCGCGAATATGAGGTGGCGCCAGGCGATGTCGGCCTCAGCGAGGCACCACTGGCCGCGGTCAAGGGCGGCAGCGCCGCAGAGAATGCGGCGCAACTGCGTAACATCCTCGGAGGCGCGAAAGGGCCGCTGCGGGATATCGTGCTGTTGAACGCCGGTGCGGCGCTGGTCGCCGCCGACCTGGCGGTCGACCTGCCGGCAGGAGTTCATCTGGCGGCTGAGGCTATCGATTCCGGCCAGGCGCTGGCCCGCCTCGATGCCTTTGTCGAGCTGACGAGGACATTCGAGTAGTGGCACAGCAGACCGGCACCTACCTGGACCGCATCGTCGCCGACAAGCGCGGCGAGCTGGCGACCGCGAAGGCGAGCACCCCTCAGGCCGAGATCGAGCAGCTAGCGGCTTCCGCTCCGCCCGTGCGGCCGTTCCGCCAGGCACTGGCCGGGCCGCAGGTCTCGCTGATCGCGGAGGTGAAGAAGGCCTCGCCTTCGCGCGGCGTCCTACGAGAGGACTTCGACCCGATCGCCCTCGCGCAAGCCTACGCACGAGGTGGGGCCTCGGCGATCTCTGTTCTGACGGACGCCAAACACTTCCAGGGCTCGCTAGGGCACCTGCGCGGTATCCGCGACTTGGGCGATAGCATGCCGCCGCTGCTACGCAAGGACTTCCTCTT
>DASRHH010000153.1:0-17914 GCA_035650635.1 Dehalococcoidia bacterium
GGTGACCAGCTTGCCGTTGTAGTAGTACTTGCTGGGCAGGCCGGAGGTCAGCGTGAAGTCGCCGAAGCGAAAGCACTGCTGGTGCATCGCCTGGCGCAGCTGCTCGATGTCGTCCCGGGTGATCGCTGTGGTGGTGCTCACGTCAGGACGCGGCGACGGCGTGCTCGCCGGTGGCGGCTTCCTCCGCTATCGCCAGGACGGTGCCCACCAGCGTCCGCACCGGGATGCCTGTGGCGCCCTTCACCCAGACGCCGGAGTCCTTCTCCGAGCCGTCGGTGCCGGCCATGTCGATGTGCACCCAGGGTGTGTCCTCCACGAAGAAGCGGATGAACTCAGCGGCGTTGATGGCGCCGCCGTAGCGGCTGCCCACGTTCTTGATGTCCGCGACCTCGCTCTTCAGGCCCTCGCGATACTCGGAGATCAGAGGCAGGCGCCACATCATCTCGCCGGTCGTCTGCCCGGCCCGGGTGATCTTCTCCGCCAGCGCGTCCTCCGTGGCCATGAAGCCGGTCGCGGCCGGCCCCAGCGCGATCGACATGGCGCCGGTCAGCGTGGCGACGTCGATGATCGGCTGGTAGCCCTGCTGGCGGGCGTAGAGGATGGCGTCGGCCAGCACCAGGCGGCCCTCGGCGTCGGTGTTGATGATCTCGACCGTCTTGCCGTTCATCGCCGTGGCGATATCGCCGGGCTTGGTGGCGGAGCCGGAGGGCATGTTCTCCGTGGCCGGCACCAGGCTGGTCACGTTGATCGGCGCGCCCAGCTTGGCCAGCGCCCAGATCGCGGCAATGACCGAGGCGCCCCCGGACATGTCCGCCTTCATCTCTTCCATGCCCTGGGCGGGCTTGATGGAGATACCACCGGAATCGAAGGTGATGCCCTTGCCGATCAGCGCCAGGCTTTCCGAGCTGCCCGGGTTGCCGCGGTAGCGCATGATGATGAACTTGGGCGGCTGGATGGAGCCGTTGGCTACCGAAAGCAATGACCCCATGCCGAGGCTCTCCATCTCCGGCCGGTCCAGCACCTCGCAAGCGATGCCGGCATCCTGCGCCAGCATCTGCGCGCGGGCCGCCATATCGGTCGGGGTGAAGCAATTGGCCGGCTCGTTGGCCATGTCGCGGGCGTGGTTAGCGGCCTCCGCCAGGATTCGCCCGCGGTCGATTCCCTTCTGCAGCGCTGGGATCAGCGATTCGTCTCGCTCGATGACGGTCAGTTCCTTGACCTGGCGCTCGTCCTCGCTCGGTTGCTTGTGGCGGTTGAAGCGGTAGAGGCCCATGATCGCGCCTTCGGCGATGGCCTGGGCGCAGGCGACGGGGTCGAGACCGGCTTGGCCGGCGCCGTGGAGGACGGTGGCGACGCTCTCGGCGCCGCTACGCCGTGCCAGCCGCAAGGCGTTGGCCGTGACGTCGCGCACCTTGCCGAGGGTGAAGTCGTCTTGCTTGCCCAGGCCCGCGATGATGATGCGCGGTGAGGGGAGCTTGCCCAGGCTGTGCACCAGCGTGAGCTCACCGTCCTTGCCCTTGATCTCGCCTTCGGCGATGAGCTGGGTGATAGCGCCTCCCATGGCGCTGTCAAGGGCGCCGGTGGCGCCGCCGGGTTGCGTCACGCCCTGGAAGAGGTTGACGATGACGGCCTTGGCGTCTGACTGGGCAATATCGCCGGGCTGGATACGGATCTCCATGGTGGGACCTCCCCTTGGCCTGAACGGTACAGCGCCATGATAAGCTGGTGCCGGAGCGCCCGCAAGGAGCCGCCAGAATGATGGCGGCAGGGGCTGAGTTCTGTTGACAAAAGCCCCTATTGATGCCTTAATTTGGGACAGCCACAGCGAAAAAAGAGCCCTCAAAAAGAGCCTTTAATGGTCGAAAAACTCACACCCGGCTTACAGAAGGCCATACGCGTGCTCAACCTATGGGGCATCGCGGACCTGGCTCTTATTATCGTCGGCTTTATCTTCTATTACCTCGTGCGCGGCGCCGTCACGGAACGCGCCCCGGAAGCGACCTCCCGCGCCATCAACCTGGTGGAGCTGGAGCAGAAGCTGGGGCTCTTCTGGGAGGGCCAGCTGCAGAGTTGGGCTATGTCCAGCGACCTGATGATACGCATTGCCAATTGGATCTACGTCTACGCTCACATTCCGCTCATCGCCGGGATCGGCATGGCGCTGTTCTTCTTCCAGCGCAAACGCTACATTCTCTATCGCAACGCCTTTCTGGTCGCCGGCGGTATCGGCCTCATCTTCTTCAACTGGCTGCCGATGGCGCCGCCACGGCTTCTCCCCTGGCCTTACGGCCTCGTCGATACGATGGCGGCTTTCTCCAAGGTCAACTACGATATGCAGCCGGCGGCTTTCGTGAACCAGTACGGAGCGATGCCCAGCGTCCACTTCGCCTGGAACATGCTGTTGGGGATGGCACTTTTCCAGATGACGCACAATCCGCTGGTGAGGCTGGCCGGCATCCTGATGCCGCTGGCCATGGGCTGGGCCATTGTGGTCACGGCCAACCACTTCATCCTCGATATCATGTTTGGCGCGATCGTGGGCTTGATCGGGTTGGGAATCGCCCTGCTCTGGCGAGAGCACAGCCCGCAGTTCTGGCGCTTCCTGTTGTCACCGTTCTCACGGTTGACCGGGGCCCGGGCGGACGCGTCCTGAGGTGACGGCCGCCTCTTCTATGGGAGCGACATTCATCCGTGCCGTCGACCGGTTCAGGCGTGCCTTCTCGCGTCGCGACCTCATGGAAGCTCTGCTGGTTGCGGTGGCTTTCCTGCTCTACTTCGCTGTGCGCGGCGCCGTCATCGACCGGCCGGAAGTCGCCTACCGCCACGCTGTTGACATCATCGATGCTCAGCGCAGGCTCGGCTTCTTCTGGGAGGACAACATCCAGCGCTGGTCGGAGCACAAGCTCGTCCTGGTGCAGGCGTTTAACCTGATCTACTTCTACCTGCACTTCCCGCTAATCATCGTCTTCGGCATCGCGCTCTATTGCACCAATCGGCGCAAGTACACCCTGATGCGGGACGCCTTCCTCGCTTCTGGCGCCCTGGCCTTGCTGGTGTACTGGCTCTACCCCGTGGCGCCGCCGCGAGAGCTGCCGGCCCTGGCAGCCCGCTTCGACGCGAACGCTCCGTCCTATATCACCAGCTTCATCGACACGATGCAGGTGCACCTTGGTTACGCCTACGACACGCAATCGACGCGGGCGTTCGTCAACCCCTACGCGGCTATGCCGAGCCTGCACTTCGGCTGGGACCTGCTGCTGGGCATCGGTTTGTGTTGGTGGGCCTGGGGAACGCGCTTCAAGTGGATCGTCGTGCCCATCGGCATCGCGCTGCCGATATCGCAGATCTTCGCGATCACGATCACCGGCAACCACTTCTTCCTGGACGCCATGGCCGGCGCGGCCATCTCTCTCTGCGGCTTCCCCATCGCCATCGCGATGGGGCGCTATGTCTACCCGTGGCTATCGCGCCGCATCATGAACCTGCCGTGGCCCCTGGTGCGGAACTTCTTCCTGCCGAACCGCGAGCTCAAGCCGGACGTCGCGACCAAGCTGCCCTAGAGACACTCCCTGTCATTCTGAGCGCAGCGAAGAATCTTGATCATGGGCGTGTGGAGACCCTTTGCTTTTCGCTCAGGGTGACAGATAACAGCGGCGGCCTCCTTCGACAGGCTCAGGAGGAGCGGTCAGAGCGCTAAGCTTCGGCGGCTTCGATGCGCTCTTTGAGGCCGTCGGACATCCGGTGGTGCAGGAAGTCCAGTCGCGCCAGGTTCTTCGGTTTGAGCGCTAGCGGCAGCTCCACGAAGCAGGAATACCAGCAGCCCGCGCACGGCTCGATGAAGTCCTTCAGCGTGCGCTTGTAGGCCTCGCTGCTGAACATTTGCTCCAGCGTGTGCTCACGCAGGTTGCCGATCGGCTGGCGCTCGCAGAGGGAGATATCCCCGTTCGGCTCCATGAACATGTACATGCGCTTGAGGCCCGGCGTCAGGTAGGGGCAAACCTTCTCGTTGGTCTTGGCCGCGTAATCCGCCATGCCGCGGATGAAGGCGTGACTCTGGCCGGCGACGTGCTTGCTGGACAGCGCCAGCTCGATGGCGCGGTTGAGGTCCGGGCTCGGGGTGAGCGTCGGCTGCTCGCCCGGATTGCAGGCGTCGTACTCGAAGCTGTTCACGGGCCCGACGCTGTGCAGGACGCCCAGCTCCTCCACCAGCTCCAGAATGCGCGGATACTGCTTGACGTTGAGGTCGCTGAGCACGGTATGCAGCGTCAGCGGCGAACGCGAGCCCATCTGCTTCTTCATCTCGACGACCATCTTGAAGTGCTTGAGCACCGTATCGCTCACCTTGCGGGCGCCACGCTGGATGTCGGCGGCCTCCGCGAAGCCATCGAATGAGCAATTGATCTTAACGTTGAGCCGGAGGGCGGCCTCCATGGTGCGCATGATGCGCTTGGTGTTGCCGTAGAAGTTGGAGATGACCATGACGCCGAACGGAAAGTGCCGCTGCGCCATGGCCAGGATCTCCGGCATGTCCGGCACCAGGGTCGGTTCGCCGCCACAAACCGTCGCGGCGGCGATGCGATACGGCTTCAGCCGCTCCAGGTACACCCCGAAGTCCTCCGCCGTGAGGTTGGCGCGGTTCTCCTGCGCCAGGACGTAGGAGTTGCACATGGGGCAGGTCTGGGTGCAGCGGTTGGTGGCGGTGATGTTGAGGTTCATCACCCAGGAACGGCCGGAAAGGAAATTGCGGGCCCACTGGGCGAAGGTGCCGCCCTTGCCCGGCGGCTCACCCGGATTGATGTGGCCGGAGCCCCAGCCGTCAGCCGGGAGGGAAGTATCGATCAGGTCCATCGGCACGAAGGCGTCGAGGTTCTTGACGCCTTCAGCGGCGCCAACCCTGGCGGGTGCTTCCTGGTCCGATATGGACATGGCCCGTCCTTTCTTGGTCAGCTAGGGTCAATTGTTTGTTTACTATGGGGCTGCGGGCCTGTCAACCTCGCGCGGGCGCAGCAGCGGCAGGCTCAGTGTACAATAGCGCCCGTTCAGCCATGCAGATCGACGCCTTGCGCGACTCCCCGCTCCCGCTCTGGCAGCAGCCGCTCTTCCGACGTTTCGTTCGAACGCTGGCCGGCCTGGCAATCGCGGCGGGCTTCGGCTACTTCTTTGTCTCTCGCGGCAACCTCGACCAGATAGACGACAGCCTGGAGCGAGTCAACATCGGGCTGGTTTTTCTGGCTGTCGGCGTCTACTTCCTCAACATCGGGTTCCAGGCGATCCGTTGGAACTACCTGATCCGCCACCTGGGCTCGCCGGGCCCGCGCCGCCTGCTCCCGGCCATGCTCATTGGCGTGATGGGAAACAACATCCTGCCGCTGCGCATGGGAATGGTGCTGCGCGCGGAGTACCTGTGGTCGCGCTTCCGCATCAACGCCCCGGCGCTGTTCTCCAGCGTTCTCCTTGAGGGCTGGCTAGACGGCGTCGTCCTGGCAATTGTCTTCGTGCCAGCACTGGTACTCGTGGGCACGGAAGAGGGGATAATTCGCGGCGTCGTTATCTCCGGCGGCATTGCGGCGGGCGCCCTCCTGATCCTGCGGCTGGGTTTCTCCCAGCGGTTCGGCGCCTTCTGGGGACGGCGATCGGAGAGCGTTATGCGGTGGCCATCGCCGGCCTGGCTGAAGCGACTGGTGGCCTGGCTGGTGGGCGCCTTCGCGTCGGGTCTGGTCTCCGTGCGCGACAACTATACCCTGGCGATGGCGCTTGTCTGGACGGCGGCGGCCTGGCTGGCGCGGGCGGTCGAGCTATACATCGTGGGGCTGGCGTTTGGGCTGGACCAGCCGTTCCCGGACTACCTGGCGCTAACAGCCGCTCTTTCGGCGGCGGGCATCGTCCAGATATCGCCCGGGAACACCGGCCCCTACGAGTTTGTGGTGGCGGAGGTGCTGACGAGCGTCGGCGTTGCCCGTGGCGATGCCGCCGCTTACGCCATTGTCTCGCACCTGGTGCTGTTCCTGCCGGTGACGATAGTCGGCGGCCTGATCTTCGCCTGGCACCGCCTAACCCTGCCGGGCTTGATCCGCTCGCGCCGGGTGGAGGCCGCTGTGGCCAAAGCCGCAGCAGCCGAACCCGCGTCGGAGCGCTCTGCCTTGACCGGCGATTAAGCAGACCTTATACTGCCGAAGGCTCAAAAACGAGCAAATCCCTCAGCGGACTCGGAGATTTATGCCAGCTATTGTCGTCATTGGTGGTCAGTGGGGCGACGAGGGTAAGGGACGAGTAATTGACCTGGCTGCGAGCAAAGCCCAAGTGGTGGCTCGCTACTCCGCCGGAAACAACGCCGGCCATACCGTAGTCAACGAGCTGGGCGAGTTCAGTCTCCACCTGGTGCCGGCGGGCATCTTCTACCCGGACAAGACCTGCGTCATTGGCAACGGCCTGGTAATCGACCCGGGCTTGCTCCTGGAGGAGATACAGGGCCTGGAGGCGCGCGGCATCCGCGTGCAGGGCCGCCTCTTCGTCAGCGACCGCGCCCACGTGACCATGCCCTGGCACCCAATCATCGACCACCTGGACGAGGAGCTGCGCGGCAAGGCGGCCATCGGCACCACCGGCCGCGGCGTTGGTCCGGCCTTCGCCGACAAGGTGGGCCGGCTCGGTATCCGCCTGGCCGACCTTCTCGATGCCGACGGTCTGCGCCGACGCCTGGAGCTGGTGGTGCCCTACAAGAACGCCGTCCTCAGCCGCCTCTACGGCAACAGCGAGAGCCTGGACGTGGACGACATTCACCGCCAGTATGTCGCTTACGGCGAGAGCCTCACCCCCTACATCTGCGACACCGCGACGCTGGTGCAGGACGCCCTGGCGGAAGGCCAGACAGTCCTGTTGGAGGGCGCCCAGGGAGCGCTGCTGGACCTCGACCTCGGCACCTATGAGTACGTCACCTCCTCCGTGCCGTCATCGCTGGCGGGCGGCGCCTGCGTCGGCGTTGGCATCGGCCCCACGCAAATCACGTCGGTCGTCGGCGTTTACAAGAGCTACATCACCCGCGTCGGCAATGGACCGATGCCGACCGAGCTGCTGGGCGAGGACGGCAGCCGTCTGCGTGAGCACGGCCCGCGGCCCGAGTACGGTGCCACCACCGGCCGGCCGCGGCGCTGCGGTTGGTTCGATGGCGTCGCCTCGCGCTACACGGCGCGCGCTAACGCCCTTACCGCCGCTGTCCTGACTCGCCTCGACGTCCTGGACCAGTTCGAGACGATCAAGGTCTGCACCGCCTACGAGATCGGCGGCAAGGTTAGCGATCGCTTCCCGGCTGATCTCTCGCTCTTGCAGAGCGCCCGGCCGGTCTACGAGGAGCTGCCCGGCTGGGGCAGCGACACCTCCGGCGTGCGCCGCTTCGAGGACCTGCCCCCAACGGCGCGCGATTACGTCCACCGCATCGAACAGATTCTCTGCGCTCCGATCCGCCTGGTCTCTGTCGGCCCGGAGCGCGACCAGGCCATCCCGCGCGGGGACTTCCTCTAGCGTGGAGCACGTCAACCTCTGGCTCCACCTGGTGGCCGCGACGGTCTGGGTGGGGCCGCAATTCTTCCTGTTCCTGGCGACGATGCCCTCGCTGCGAGCCATCGAGGACCGCGAGACCCGGCTGCGCGTCCTGCGCGTTACGACTCGCCGTTTCGGCTGGATGGCGCTGGCGGCGCTCGTTGTCCTGGTCGCGACAGGCGTCGAGAATCTGCGCGATGCCCGCAAGGACGGCTTCGACATCTACAACGGCGACTTTCGCTACGTCTGGGTGTTCACCGCCAAGATGGGCCTGCTGACGCTGGCCGTCCTGGCCACCGCGCTGCACGCGCTGGTCATCGGCCCGCGCCAGCTGCGGCTACAGGAGCAGGCTCTGGCCGCCGATAACGCGGGCGCCGCTGCAGACGCGGCCCGCCTGCGTAAGCTCTCGGCGATCATGGCCTCTGTGGCGTTGCTGGCCTCGTTGGGCATCCTCTTCGCGGCCGCCCTGCTCGCCGACCACAGCTACTCCTTCCAGCGGGTCTGAGGTCCGGCCGCAAGAATGTTGGCCGATTTCCTGGCTCCGGGCCTTGACCTGGTATTTGTCGGCTATAACCCCGGTGAGTGCTCGGCGCGGCTGGGCCACTATTACGCTGGCAGCAACAACCTCTTCTGGCCGCTGCTGCACGATTCCGGTCTCGTGGCCGATCCGTTGACCTTCGAGGACGATCACCGCGTCCTGCAGTACGGCATCGGCCTGACCGACCTGGTGAAGCGCTCCAGCCGCTCCTCCGCTGACCTGCGGCCGCAGGAGACGCGGGATGGCGCCGAGGAAGTGCGCCGCAAGCTGCTGGCCTACCAGCCACGGCTGGCCTGCTTCAACGGCAAGGGCATCTTTGAGCGCGTCTTCGGGAGGCCCTGCCAGCCAGGCGCTCAGCCGGAGTGCATCGGCCGGACGGCGACGTTTGTCGTGCCTTCGACGAGTGCCCGCAACGGCCGCCTGCGCCGGCCCCAGAAGCTGGCCTACTTTCAGGAGCTGCGTCGTTGCCTAGAGCAGCTGAAGGCGGCCTAGCCTGGACGCGGACGTCATGGAGGCGCAGCCGTCCGGCAGCGATAAGCCGGTCTTCTCGCCGGTGCTTACCGCCTTGATGGACGACGTGCTGGCCGGTCGCTCGCCCAACGTGGGGCGCTTTTGCGGCAACTGCTACGCGCCGTTGGGGCGCAGCAGCCGGCGCTGTGAGTACTGCGGCATCGAGACGGCGGAGGCGGCGCCCCAACGCCGTCTACCGCGAGAGGTCTTTGCAATCTACCGGGCGCAGCGCGTGCGGGAGGGCTGGGTAGTGCGGGGCATCGCTTACGGCGGGCTGCTGACGGGGATCATCCTGGGGCTGCTACCCATCGCTTTCTTCGACGTGCACCCCTCGACTGCGATAGCTCTGTTCGCCATCATCATTTTCTTCTACCTGCTGTCCGCCAACCTGGCGAATAGCGTCGGCGACGCGCTGGGCTACGCCTGGGGACAGTCGCTGGCGCGCCGGCGGCTGGCGGAGTTCGCCGCCGTGCAGACCGACGATGAGGACGTCGAGTCTTAGGCGGGCTGCCCGAACCAGACTTCCGGCTGGTTGACCACGCCGGCGGCGTCCATGGCGGAGCGCAGCTCTGGTGCTTCCATGAAGCCGCGAGCTGAGTTAGCGTCCGGGAAGTCGTGCGTGACGATGACGTCGGTGGGGTCGCCGGGGGTCTGGAAAATCTCGGCGGCTGAGACGCCGAAGCGCTGTCGCACTGGCTCGGCGTCGTCGTAGCCCTGCTTCCACTTGGCGAAATCGCTGACCCTGTGGCGTACGAAGATTCTGATCATCGGGGATGCTCCTTTCGAATCGCTTAGACGCTGATCGGCAGATCGATAGTCTGGGCGGCCATCGCCTCGTCGATGCGACGGGCGGCGGCCTCGTCCGGCTCCACCAGCGGCAGCCGCGGCTTGCCGACGCGGAAGCCGGCGCGGTTGAGCGCGTACTTCACCGGTATCGGGTTGGTGCTGGCCGTCATCAGGGCGTTCATCAGCGGCAGCAGCCGTCCGTGGATGGCGGCGGCCTCCTCGAAGCGACCGGCCAGGTGAGCCTGGATCAGCTGCTGCATCTGGCGTCCGGCCAGGTGCGAGACCACGCAGACGACGCCGTAGCCGCCCATGGCCAGGACCGGCAGCGTGAACTGGTCGTCGCCGCTCCAGACCTTGAAGCCGGCCGGCGCCCCGGCGATGATCCGCCCGATCTGAATGACGTCGCCGCTGGCTTCCTTGACGCCGACGATGTTGGGAATCTCAGCGACCCGCAACGTCGTCTCAGCCGTCATGTTGACGGAGGTACGGCCCGGCACGTTGTAGGGAATGCAGGGGAGGCTGGTGCTGGCCGCGATGGCCTGAAAGTGACGGAAGAGCCCTTCCTGCGGCGGCTTGTTGTAGTAAGGCACCGTCAGCAGCAGGCCGTCCGCGCCCAGCTTCTCGCACTCCTCTGCCAGCTCGCAGCTCTCGGCAGTGTTGTAGTTGCCGGCGCCCGCGATGACGGCGCCGCGGTCGCCGACAGCCTGCTTGACCTCGCGCAGCAGGCGCATCTTCTCCTCGTGGCTCAGCGTCGGCGATTCGCCGGTCGTGCCAAAAAGGACGACACCATTGCTTCCGGAATCGAGGAGTGCCAGTGCCAGGCGCTGGGCCTGGCCGTAGTCCAGTTGTCCTTCGTCGTCGAACGGCGTGATCATCGCCGTCAGCAGTCTGCCGATTTCCATCGCTATACCAGCTTCCTCGCGATCAGTTCCTCCGCGATCTGTATGGCGTTGAGGGCGGCCCCCTTGCGCAGGTTGTCGCCCGCAATCCACAGGGCTACTCCGTTCGGCTCGGAAAGGTCCTCTCGTATGCGCCCGACGAACACCTCGTCGCGGCCGGCGGCCGTCAGCGGCATCGGGTAGAGGTTGACGGATGGCTCGTCGTGCAGCACCAGGCCCGGTGCGTCGTGCAGCACGGACTGCACGTCGTCTACGGGGAATGGCTTGCTGAACTCCACGTGGACCGCCAGGCTATGTCCCACGAAGACCGGCACCCGCGCGCAGGTCACGGACATCTTGAGCTCCGGCGCGTGCATGATCTTGCGCGTCTCGCCGATGACGTTAATCTCCTCGCGGGTGTAGCCGCTCCCCAGGAACGGCTCGACATGCGGGAAGACGTTGAAGGCGATCTGGTGCGGGTAGACGTGTGGGCTGACCTTGTTGCCGTCCAGGACGGCCTGGGTCTGCTGCGTCAGCTCCTGGATGGCGGAGGCGCCGGTGCCTGAGACCGCCTGGTACGTATCGACGATGACGCGGCGGATGGGGTTCACCTTGTGCAGCGGCCAGAGCGTCATCACCAGCGGCGTCACCTCGCAGTTGGGGATGGCGGTGATGCCCTTGTGCAGCGCCAGGTCGGCGGCGTTGACCTCCGGCACCACCAGTGCGCACTCCGGCTCCAGGCGGAACGCCTTGCTGTCGTCGATGACGACAGCGCCCGCCTTGACTGCGTGCGGCACCAGCTCGCGCGAGACCTCGGACGAAGCCGAGAAGAACGCCAGGTCGATGTCCTCGAAGGAGTGCGGTGTCGCTTCCGCCACCACCTCTTCGCGCTCACCGACGATCAGGTGCTTGCCCGCCGAGCGATGGGACGCCAGCAGGCGCAGGCCCTTGAACGGGAACTGGCGCAGGCTGATCAGCCTGAGGAACTCCTGGCCCACCAGGCCGGTGGCCCCGACGACGGCGATGTTGAAAGACTTGGCTGAACGCTTGGGCATGAGAAAAGCGACTCCTGGAAATGCGCCAGACAATCTTAGACTATGCGGCGCGGAGGCAGCAAGGCAATCAGAACCAGCGGCGCAGCCACTGCACCTCGTAGCCTTTGCGCGCCCAGTGCCAGAGGAAGCTGGGGCCGGCCAGCTCTACCTGCGGCTGTGGGCCCGCGAAGAAGCTGGCCCGCATCTGCAGGCCCTTCTGATAGCCCGCATCGATGTAGGTGGTGCACTCCCCAGCGAACGTCCAGCGCCTGGAGGAGCCGTCCAGATGGGCGGCGATGTTGCGCGCCACGACCTCCGCTTGCTCGCGGGTCAGCTCCCCCAGTTTGGGCAGCAGCAGGCCGTTGGGCATCGTGATGCTGGTGATATCGCTGATGGCGTAGACGCCCTCGAACTGGGTGGCCAGCGTCTCGCGCTGCACCTGCAGCCATTCGCCCTCGCGGCCGGTCAGCCCGGACTCGCGGACGACGCGCGGCGCCGTCTGCACCGGGCTGGCGATCAGCAGGTCGAACGGCGCCTCGTTGCCGTCGATGAGGTGGAGGCGCTGCTTCTCGGCGTCCACCATGTGGAGCTGGCGTTGCGGGCTGAAGACGATGTCGCGGCGAGCCAGCAGCTCCACCATGCGGTCGCCCGCTTCGCGGCCGGCGAACGGCAGCGGCTGCGACTCCGGCGTGATCACCTGTATCTCGATCTGGTCGCGGACGCGCTTCTGCCAGAAGAAGTAGTCCAGCAGCAGCGCCGCCTCATATGGTGTGGCCGGCGACTTGTTGGGCAGCGCGCTTACCAACAGCACGACGCGGCCTTCTTTGAAATTCGGCAACTCCTCCTGCAGGCCCTCGGCGCCCTCCAACGAGTAGCAGGTCCAGGCGCAGCCCAGGCCCTCGATGCCGCCGGTCCCGTGCTCGGTGCCCAGCGCCACCACAAGGTAATCGAACGGCAGCTCGCCATCCGGCAAGCGGACGCTGTGCCGCGAGAGGTCGATCCCGGTGACCTCGGCGGCCACGAACTCGATGCCTCTGCGGTTGAGGGAGCGCAGGTCGCGCGTGATGCGGTTAGTGGTGCGCCAGCCGCACATTAGCCAGGTGAAGGAGGGGCTGAAGGCGTGCCAGACGTTGCGGTCGATAAGCGTGACCTGGTGCTCTTTGTTGAGGAGCTGGCGCAGCCGGCGGGCGGCCACGAGGCCCCCCATGCCGCCCCCCAGAACGACGATGCGCTTGCCGGCCAATCTTATGCGCCCGTCACTGGCTTCTTACTCCAGGCCCAGGACCTTCTCCAACCCTATCGTCAGTTCCATGCTGTCCATCACCCAGTGGATGGCGGCGATAACGCCCGGCATGAACGATTCGCGGCTCAGGGAATCGTGGCGGATAGTCAGTGCCTGACCCGGCGCGCCGAAGAGCACCTCCTGGTGCGCTACCAGGCCGGGCAGGCGCACGCTGTGGATGGTGACGCCTTCCAGTGCCGCGCTGCGGCTGCCGGGCAGCGTCTCCCGCTGTGGCTGGTTGCGCTGGAAGGGCCGCTTGCGCCGCTTCGCCATCGCTTCCGCCGTCGCGAGCGCGGTGCCGGACGGCGCGTCGACCTTCTGGTCGTGGTGCATCTCGATAATCTCGGCGTGCGAGAAGTAGGGAGCCGCCAGCGTGGCGATGTGCATCATGATGACGGCGCCCAGCGCAAAGTTAGGCGCGACGACAGCACCCAGGCCCAGCTCTCGGCATTTCTCATCGAGCTGCGAGAGGAAGTCCGGCTTGAGGCCGGACGTGCCGATGACGGGGCGCACACCCGCCGCCAGCGCTGCCAGGGCGACTACCGGCGCGCGCTCAGCGCCCGTGAAATCGACGACGACATCTGCGCTGGATTGGCTGAAGAAGGCCTCCGGGTCCATGGAGCGATCCAGTGTGCCGGCGGGCTCCATGTCCGGCTCCGCGGCCAGGGCCCGGACTACCTCCGTGCCCATCTTGCCGGTGCCGCTGACGACGACCCGAATCGTCATGGCTCTTCTTTGGAGGCTACCAGCGCTTTACTGGCGGGCTGGGTGGAGGTGGAGGCGGCTCGCCGGGGCCGCGCCGGAAACCGGCGTCTCCCCCGCCACCGCCGGTCCGTCCGCCGCCCATAGGCGGGCGGGCGCCAGCCGGGCGTGGGCCGCGGCCTCCGCCTCCTTGCGGTCTGCGGTCGCCGCCGCCGAAGCCACGATCTCCCTGCGGTCTGCGGTCTCCGCCACCATAGCCTCCGCGATCTCCGCCGCCAAAGCCGCCACGTCGCGGGCCTCGCTCCTGCTGTCGCTCGGCGGAGGCGGCACGGCTGGCCGCTACCGCTTCCTCCAGCGTCTTGCCTTCGATGACGGCTCGCCGCGAGAGGTTGATGCGGCCCATGCTGTCGACTTCGATGACCATGACCATGATCTCGTCGCCCAGCTGGACCACGTCCTCCGGGCGGCGTACCGGCGTCTCGGAAAGCTCTTCCACGCGGACCAGGCCTTCCTTGCCCGGCAGGATCTCCACAAAGGAGCCGAAGCTGACGATTCGCGTCACCTTGCCGGTGTAAACCTCGCCCAGCTGCACCTCGCGGGTCATCCCCTCGATGATGCTGATCGCCTTCTGAGCCGACTCCTCATTGTTGGAGCCGATGAAGACGGTGCCGTCGTCCTCGATGTCGATGCTGCACTGCGTCTCTTCGATAATCGAGCGGATCATGCGGCCGCCGGGGCCGATCACTGCGCCGATCTTGTCCTGCGAGATCTGGATGCGGTACATGCGCGGCGCGAAGGGCGAAAGCTCCGTCCGCGCCGAAGGGATGGCCTCACGCATGCGCTCCAGGATGAAGAGCCGGGCGTTGCGGGCCTGATCCATCGCCTTGTCCAGGATATCGAAGCTGATGCCCTTGATCTTGATGTCCATCTGCAGGGCAGTGATGCCCTCTGACGTGCCGGCGACCTTGAAGTCCATGTCGCCGAAGTGGTCTTCCATGCCGGCGATGTCCGTAAGCACGGCGTAGTTGCCGTCTTCGTTCTTGACCAGGCCCATGGCGATGCCGGCCACCGGCGCCTTGATTGGCACGCCCGCGTCCATCAGCGAAAGCGTGCTGCCGCAGACGCTGGCCATGGAGGTGGAGCCGTTGCTGGAGAGAATCTCCGAGACCAGGCGAATCGTGTAGGGGAATTCCTCCTCGCTGGGGACCACGGGCTCCAGCGCGCGCTCCGCCAACGCGCCATGTCCGGTGTCGCGACGGCTGGGGCCGCGCAGCGGCCGTACCTCGCCCACGGAGAACGGCGGGAAGTTGTAGTGATGGATGAAGCGCTTGCTCTCCTCCGGGTCAATCGTGTCCAGGTTCTGGCGCTCGCTCAGCGAGCCCAGGGTAGCGATCGTCAGCGCCTGCGTGGAGCCTCGAGTGAAGAGCCCGGTGCCGTGCGTTCGCGGCAGGATACCCACCTCGCAGGCGATGGGACGGATCTCGTCCTGGCGGCGGCCGTCAGCGCGGGCGTTCTCCAGGATGCTGCGGCGCAGGGCCTGCCTCTGCTGGTTCTCGTAAGCGACGAGCACCTGGTCCAGCGGGTACTGCTCCGCGAAGTGCTCCAGCAAGGCCTTGCGCCGTTGGGCGTTGATTTCGCCGCGCTCGTCCTTGGTGCCGTCCACCAGGTTCCAGCCCTGGCTGGCGATGAAGGCGTCAACAGCTTGCTGCACCTCCGGCAGGAACTCGGGCGCCTGCCAGGTCGCCTTGGCCTTGCCGACCTGGCGGATGATCTCCTCCTGCAGGTCGATGATCTGCTGATTTAGCTCCTGGCCGCGGCGCATCGCTTCCAGGACCACGGACTCCGGCACCTCGTTGGCGCCGGCCTCTACCATTACGATGGCCTCGCGGGTGCCGGCGACTACCAGGTCCAGCTGGCTGTCCTTGCGCTGACTGAAGGTGGGGTTGACCAGGTACTCGCCGTCCAGGTAGCCGATGCGCACCGCGGCGACGGGCCCCTCGAAGGGGATCTCAGAGATGCCCAACGCCAGGGAGGCGCCGGAGATACCGAGGATATCGGGGTCGTTCTCCTGGTCGGCGGAGAGGATGGTTATGACCACCTGGATGTCGTTCTTGAACCCCTTGGGGAAGAGAGGCCGGATCGGCCGGTCCGTCAGGCGGGCGGCCAGGATGCCGCCGGTCGTGGAACGGCCCTCGCGGCGGAAGAAGCTGCCGGGGATCTTGCCGGCGGCGTAGAGCCGCTCTTCGTATTCGATGGTCAGTGGGAAGAAATCGATCCCCGCTCGCGGCTCCGCCATGCAGGCGGTAACCAGCGCGACGGTGTCGGCGTAGCGAATGACGACGGCGCCGCCGGCCTGACCGGCGACTTTCCCGTGCTCGATGCTAAGCGTTCGCCCACCGATCTCTCTCTCGAATGTCTGGGGCATGTTGTGTCTACCTTCTTTCGTCTCGCCTGTCTCTGCAGGCGCTCTTCATATTGAATCGCATTGGAAATGCCGGCTGCTTGCTGAGGCTACGAATGCTGACGCTCAATAGCGTGACGTTTTCGTTTGCCGGCTCTGGCCCGCGCCGCAGCGCCGTGGCCTAAAGCAAAAAGCCTGCGCTTATTTGCGCAGGCCCAGGTTGCCTATTAGCTTCTGGTACCCCTCCGGGTCCTCTCTGCCCACGTATCGCAGGAGCCGCCGCCGTTTGCCAACCATCATCATCAAGCCTCGGCGTGAGGCGAAGTCCTTGCGGTGGGTCCGCAGGTGCTGGGTCAACTCTTCGATTCGGCTGGTGAGGATGGCGATCTGGACGTAGCTGGAGCCGGTGTCCTGATCACTGAGGCGGTAGGTTTCTACCAGCTCTTGCTTCTTTTCCTTGGTGACCATGCGGAGGTTAGGCTTTACGCACCTTTCTTATTCTGACTGGAGGTTAGCATAGCACGCGGCCGTCTCGGCTCGCAACCGAACGCTGCTATACTGCGGCGTCGGGTAGCCCCCGCGTCTCAGCCGATGCCAAAAGTAGCCCTGGTCTGCGACTCCTCTGCCTGCATCCCTGCGCAGCTGCTGGAGGAGCTGCAGATAATCACTGTGCCGCTGCAGCTCGCCGTTGGCGACGAGGGCTTCCGCGATGGCGACGTCCCCGCCGCTGAACTCTACCGGCGCTTGCGACTGTCGCCGGCCGGTGCCACGACCGCCGCTCCCGCCCCCGGCGCCTTCTTGGAGGCGTTCCGCCAGGCTGCCAGCCAGGCGAAGTCCATCCTCTGTCTGACTCTGTCGGCGCGCTACAGTGCCACCTTCGAGGCGGCCGTTAACGCCGGGGAGATGTTCCGGGCCGAGCGGCCGGACGTGCCGCTTACGGTGCTGGACTCCGGCCGGCTGGCGATGGCCTACGGCTTCGCCGTCCTCGCCGCCGCCCGCAGAGCCGCCTCCGGCGCCGATCTGGCGACATGCGCTGCGGCCGCGCAGGTGGTCGCTGGCCGGGCGCACCTCATAGGCCTGATCGATGACCTCTCCTACCTGGCGCGCAGCGGTCGCGTGCCACGTGCGGTCTACTGGGCGGGCTCGCTGCTGCAGATCGTGCCGATCCTCGGCGTGGCTGATGGGGAGGTCAAAGCGATCGAGCGGGTGCGTACGAGGTCGCGAGCGCTCGCTCGGCTGCTGCTACTGACGCAGGAGCGCAGCGAGCCCGGCCGCGAGTTGCGCCTGGCGGTGCTCCACGCCGACGCACTACGACAGGCGCGGGAGCTGGCGGGCCGCGTCCACGAGGCGCTGCACCCGCTCGAGCTGCTGGTGACGGAGTTCACGCCGGTCATGGGCCTGCACAGCGGCCCCGGCCTGCTGGGCCTCGCCTTCTACAATGAGCCGGAGCCTCCCGGCTACGAGGGCCTGGAGCTGGCGGCGAATAGCGAGACCATTGAAGGGACATTGGGGCCGCTGCCGGCTGCCCGCTCCGTGCCGCTGCTGGTCGGCCTGAGCGGCCTGCCCGGCAGCGGCAAGTCACACTTCGCGCGGCGCCTGCTGGCGGCGGCGCCGTTCGTCCACCTGGAGAGCGATGCCCTGCGCCGCCGCATCTTCGAGAGGCCGGCGTATACTCAGGCAGAGAACCTGCAACTGTTTCGCGCGGTCCACTGGGTGGCGGAGCGGCTGCTGGCGCGAGGCGTGAACACGATAGTGGATGCCACCAACCTGCGAGAATCGTATCGAGAGACGCTGGCCAACCTGGCGCGCAGGCAGGGCGCGGAGCTGGCGCTGGTCAGCCTGACCGCGCCCGAGGCGCTGCTGCGAGAGCGCTTGCAGGCCCGCGACACCGCCGGCAGCGAGGAAGCGGGCCTGGCCGTCTACGAGCGCCTGCTCTCCGAGGTCGAGCCTCCGGCCTTGCCGCATCTCGCCGTCGATAGCTCACGGGACATCGAGCCGTACGTCCAGCAGGTCGCCGCCGGGGGCGCGAGATGAAGCCGATGACCGGTAAGCCGCTGCTCATCGTGCGCGCGTTTGTCGAGCCGGAGATACGGCCGGAGTTCGAGAAGTGGTATCGCGAGGTGCACCTGCCGCACATCCTCAAGATCCCAGGCATCGTCAGCGCCTATCGCTGCAGCTCCTTGCGCTCCGGCATCAACTGGGTGGCTGTCTACGAGTTCCGCGACGAATCGGCGGTGCAGGAAGGTT
>DASRHH010000154.1:0-9617 GCA_035650635.1 Dehalococcoidia bacterium
CATCTATACCCCGCGACAGGCAGGCCTGGATTGCCAGTTCCGGGTTGCCGAAGTGGCAGCTGGCAAGGATGACCCCCTTGCCGGACTGCAGCGCCGGCAAGACGTTCTCCTCGAAGCCATGATAGCTGAGACGGCGGCGCACGAAGTCTTCCGGACGGGTGCGCGGCAGGCGAATGAGGTCGGCGTAGTACTTGGCCACGTTGCGTACGGAGCGCTTTGCCTGCCGCCGCACGACGTGCCGAGGTGCGTTAGGCCCCAGGACGTGGCGCGCGTTGTCCCAGACGTTGCTGCGGATGCGAGGCGAGAAGACGTAGACCAAGTCCGCGCAAATGACAACGAGAGCATAGAGAACTCGCGTTGGCAAATACGCGATGGTCAGTAGGCAGGCCTTGAACAGCAGGTACTTCCACATTGAGGCGCCTGGCCTGTCCGCGGCAGCGCTTACCCCGGGGACTGGCCGTCTGAGCCCTGGTGGATGAACTGCTCGGTCAGCTCGTGAGCGCGGTCGTCGGTGTACTGCTCCGGCGGCGACTTCATGAAGTAGGAGCTGGGAGCGGTCAACGCCCCGGACATGCCCCGGTCAAGAGCCAGCTTGCTGCAGCGAATAGCGTCGATGACGACGCCGGCAGAGTTGGGGCTGTCCCAGACCTCAAGCTTGACCTCCAGGTTGAGCGGGATTTCGCCGAAGCCCGTTCCCTCCATGCGGATGTAGCACCACTTGCGGTCCTGCAACCAGGGCACGTGATCGCTCGGGCCGATGTGGACGCTGCCTTCGGGCATCGGGTAGTCGATCTGGGAGGTCACGGAGCCGGTCTTGGAGATCTTCTTGGACATGAGGCGCTCGCGCTCTAGCATGTTTAGGAAGTCTGTGTTGCCGCCGAAGTTCAGCTGGTAGGTGCGGTCGACGCGGACGCCGCGGTCGATGAAGAGCCTGGTCAGTGTCCGGTGCAGGATGGTGGCGCCGACCTGCGACTTGATGTCGTCGCCGATGATGGGGACATTCCGTTCCTTGAAGCGCTGCTGCCAGTAGCTCTCACGCGCGATAAAGACAGGGATGCAATTGATGAGGGCGCAACCGGCCTGGAGCACTTGCTCCACGTACCACTTGGTTGCCTCCTCGGAGCCCACCGGTAGGTAGTTGATCACGACATCGGCTTCGGTATCCCGCAGGATGCCGACTATGTCGGCGGTGGCGCCGCTCGCCTTGGTGACAACGGGCGCAATGTACTTGCCGATGCCGTCGTGGGTCATGCCGCGCGATACGGTAACGCCCTGGTGGGGAACGTCGGCGAACTTAATGGTGTTGTTCGGCGGGGTGTAGATAGCTTCGGAGAGGTCCTTGCCGACCTTATTGGCGTCGACATCGAACGCCGCTACGAACTCGATGTCGCTGACATGGTAGCCACCCAGATTCACGTGCATGAGGCCCGGCACGAACTCCCGCTCATCGGCGTGCTTGTAGAACTCGACGCCCTGGATGAGCGACGATGCGCAGTTGCCGACGCCTATAACGGCTACCTTGATTTTGCCCAAGCTATCCCTCCTGGCTTTAGCTGCGGAACCTTTTGCATTGTATCGTCAGGTACTATAGCCAGCAAGAGAGGGCGCCAAACGCAACTAGGGGGCCTTTGGAAGGCCCCCTAGTGTTTGATTGTTCTCTAACCCGTCAGCTTGACTTGCCAATCCGGTACATTTTAGTTCCGCACTGGGGACAGGTACCCTGGCTTGCAGGCCTGCCATTCTTCAACGTCACCTGCTGGACGTTCTGCATCTCGCGTGTGGTGCGACACTTCAGGCAATAAGCCTGCATTTTTAACCCCCTTTGGCTTCTTTTCGCCTTAGAATACGCCTTTTGGTAGCCGTGTCAAGTAGATTCAGCGGCTCTTTACAGAAAGACGATGTTCTGTTCAGCCGCTGGCGAACACCTTCTGCGGCATCCAGGCCGCTGAATCTGCCTGGATGCGCACGATGGCGACGGCTTCTTCGTCTTGACCGACCGCGAGCCGGATGGCGTCCGGCTCGCTGGAACTGGCCGCCGGCAGGGCAAGCCCGCGTCGTAGCCGCTCGACTTCGAGAGGCGTCACCTCAAGGCGCGGCAGGTGGCGCAGCGCTTGGGGAATGGTCTGAATCCGCCCTCTGCCGACATCAGACAGCACGTTCGGCAGCTCCTCCACTATCACCGCGTCCTCCAGCGGGAAGTGGCCAATGCGGGTGCGCACGAGGGCGCTGACATGGCCGCCGCAGCCTATCCGCTGGCCCAGGTCGTGGGCCAGCGAGCGGATGTAGACGCCACGGCCGCATTGCACCTCAAGCATGACATCCGGGGGTTCGTAGCTACGCAGCTCGATGCCATAGATGCTTACCCTCCGTGGCGGCAGCCGTAGCTCGCTGCCACGCCGCGCCAGCTTGTAGGCGGGCTGGCCGGCCACCTTGACTGCGCTGTGCGCCGGCGGCACCTGCTCGATCTCTCCGACGAATTCCAGCAGTGCTGAGCGGATCGCCGCCTCGGTCACCGACGAGGGATCGACCTCGCTGGTCGGGGAGCCATGTGCGTCGTAGGTATTAGTAGATACGCCCAGGCTTACGGTGACAAGGTAGGTCTTCGGCAAGTTGAGCAGGTACTCGCTGATGCGGGTCGCCTGGCCAAAGAGCAGAAGCAGGACGCCCGTGGCCAACGGGTCAAGCGTGCCGGCGTGGCCTACTCGCTTCTGGCCGGAGAGCCGCCGTGCCAGCGAGACCATCGCGAACGAGGTCTCGTCCGGCGGCTTATTCAGGTTGAGAACGCCGGTCAGCGCCAATCGGCTATGGCTCGTCGCGGTTGACCTGGTTGATCAGGTCCAGCAGCCGGGCGCCGGCCTCGATGGTCTCATCCAGCTCGAACTGCAGCCTGGGGATCCGCCGGATGGTTATGCGACCGTTGAGTTCGCGCCGCAGGTAGGGCGAGGCCGCCGTCAGCGCCGTCATCGTCGAGGTCTTGTCTTCCTGCGAACCCATGACGCTGACGTGCACGCGTGCGACTTCCAGGTCAGGCGAGACCTCAACCTGGGTGATCGACACGAACTCGGCAACGCGGGGGTCCTTGAGGCGGCGCCTGATCAGCTCTGAAAGCTCCTCCCGCAGAAGCGTGTTCAGGCGCTCCAGGCGTCTACTCATGACCTACCTCTCGGCGGCTAGCGCTACGTGCGGCTATGCCGCGGTCTGTGCCTGGCGGACGAAGGCTTCGATAACGTCGCCTTCATGAAACTCTTCGAAGCCTTCGACGCCGATACCGCATTCGAAACCGGTGGCCACCTCGCGCACGTCCTCCGTGAAGCGCCGCAAGCTGGAGATGCGCGAGGTGTGGATCACCTCACCATCTCGTATAACGCGCGCCAGCGAGTTGCGATGAATGGTGCCGTCGCGGATGGAGCAGCCGGCAATGCGGCCTCCACGCACCTTGAAGACTTGCCGGACCTCGGCGTGGCCTTCGACCGTCTCGACGATCTCCGGTTCCAGCATGCCCTTGACGGCTTTCTCCATGTCATCGACGAGGTTGTAGATGATGTCGTAGTGCCGCACGTCGACACCCTCAGCCTCAACCTGGCGTCGTGCGCCGGGGTCCAGCTTAACGCGGAAGGCAATGATGATGGCGCCGGAAGCCAAGGCAAGCATAGTGTCGGACTCGTTGACGTTCCCGGTGCTGGCGTGGATGACGCTAACCTTGACCTGGTCGGTGCTCAAGCGCTCCAGCGCCGTGCGAATCGCTTCGATGCTGCCGTGGACATCGGCTTTGACGATGATGTTCAGGTCCTTGACCTTGCCGGCCGCGATCTCGCTGGACATGGCCTCCAGGGTGCGGGCGCGGCCGGCAGCGCGGTCCAGTGCCAACTCACGCTCGCGATGTTCGACCACTTCGCGGGCCGCGCGCTCGTCCTTAACAGCCATGAGCTGGTCACCGGCCTGCGGCACGGCCTCCAGGCCCATCACCTTGACGGGCGTCGAGGGGCCGGCTTCCTTCACGCGCTGTCCGGTGTAATCGAACATCGCCTTGATCTTGCCGGAGGTGTCGCCGACAACGACGACATCACCGATGTGCAGCGTGCCGTTATGCACCAATACAGTCGCCATGGGGCCGCGGGTGCTGTCCAGCTCCGACTCGATGACCGTGCCCATGGCTAGCCGGTCCGGGTTGGCTTTCAGCTCCGAGATTTCGGCGACCAGCCCGATATTTTCCAGCAGGTCCTGGAGGCCCGCTTTGGTCTTAGCGGAGACCGGGACGGCGACAACGTCGCCGCCGTACTCCTCGATGACGACACTGTGCTCCGTGAGCTGCTGCTTGACGCGGTCAGGGTTGGCGTCCGGCAGGTCGATCTTGTTGATCGCCACGATCAGCGGCACTCCAGCCGCCTTGGCATGGGCGATCGCCTCCACCGTCTGCGGCATGATGCCGTCGTCCGCGGCGACGACCAGCACTGCGATGTCGGTGACGTGGGCGCCGCGCGCCCGCATGGCGGTGAACGCCTCGTGACCGGGAGTGTCGATGAACGTAATCTTCTGGCCGTTCACCTCCACCTGGTAGGCGCCGATATGCTGGGTAATGCCGCCGGTTTCCTGTGCGGTAACGTTCGTTTCCCGGATAGCGTCCAGCAAGCTGGTCTTGCCGTGGTCGACATGGCCCAGGATGGTGACGACCGGTGGCCGCGGCTGTAGCTGGCCGGCGTCTTCCTCCGCCACCTCGGTGGTGCGAGGAGCCTGCTCCGTGGTTCGCGGCTTGGCCTGATGGCCCAGTTCGCTCGCCAGGCCGGCCGCGACCTCGTAATCGACCGTTTGGTTGATGCTGGCCATGATGCCGCGCTTCATCAACTCCTTGATGACGTCGATGCTGGAGATCTGCAGCAGTTCGCTCAGCTCCCGCACCGTAACGTTGGGCGGCAGCTCGATGACCTGGGAGGTTGCTCGTTCGCTTGTCATGATTGCGCCTCGGTGACCAGACCGGCGGCGAGGTCCTGGAGGCGCGCGCGGTTCTCAGCGGTCAGAGTCGTTCGTAATGCCTGTTCCAAGCGTCCGCGCTTGAGCGCTGCCTGCCAGCACTCCGTCCGGCTGCAAAGGTAAGCGCCCCTGCCTGCCGCCTTGCCGGTCGGGTCGACCTCGACTTGACCGGCGGGAGTGCGTACGAGCCGGATCAGTGATCGCTTATCGGCGCCGGTACTACAGCCGATGCAGCGCCGCTGTGGTGTATGGCGCGGCCGTTGTGTGGTTGTCTGGAAAGAGGTCACTCGGCCGGTGCCAGCTCCTCTTCGGCCTCAGGTTCGGCCTCAGGCACCGCAATGTCCTCATCCAGGACGTCCGTGTCCTCATCCAGGGCCAGCGGGCGTTGTTTCTTGGCCCTCTTGGCCTTACCCGCGACCTCAGTCCCTTCCTTTTCGCCCTTCTTGGCGGCCTTCTTGGCCTTCTTGTCTTCACGCTTGCCGAAGATGTCCTCCGCGAACCGGATAGCCGGCTCGCCGCCCGCCGTCGCCGGCTGGGGCTCGCTGGCAACCGCGGGCGCGGGCTGCTCCACCTCTGTTGCTGCCTCATCTTCGTCGATGACCTCGGCCCAGGGAGCGATCTCGGCGTCGTCCGGAGCCTCGCTGCTCTTGCGCGCGGGAGCAGCCGGCGCCGGCTCGGCGGCAACGGGCTCCGGTGGCGTCAGTGGGCGGGTGACGCTTACCGCAGACTCCGGCTTGATGTCGATGCGCCAACCGGTCAGCTTGGCCGCCAGGCGCGCGTTCTGGCCTTCCTTACCGATGGCCAGCGAAAGCTGCCTGTCCGGGACCACGACAGAAGCCGTGTTCTCTTCGTCGTTGACGGTGACCTGCAGGACCTGGGCCGGGCTCAGGGCGTTGGCCACGAAGTGAGAAGTATCGCTGTCCCACTGCACCACGTCGATGCGCTCACCGTTCAGCTCGTTGACGATATTCTGGATACGGATGCCCCGCAAGCCGACGCAGGACCCCACCGGATCGACGCCTTCCTGTCGGGCGCCCACGGCCACCTTGCTGCGGTAGCCCGGCTCACGCGCAATGGCGTTGATCTCCACGGTGCCGTTATATATCTCCGGCACCTCCAGCTCAAACAGCCGCTTCAGCAGGTTCTTGTGCGTCCGCGAAAGGATCAGCTGCGGCCCCTTAACCGAGCGGTGCACCTCCATGAGGTAGAACTTCATGCGCTGGCCGGGCCGATAGGTCTCCCCGCGCACCTGCTCCGCCGGCGGCAGGATACCCTCCGTTTTGCCGAGGTCGATGACGACGTTATGGCCGTCGAGACGCTGAATGACACCAGAAACGATGTCGCTTTCTCGTGTGGAAAACTCCTCGAACACCATCTGGCGCTCGGCGTCGCGCAGGCGCTGCAGGACTACCTGCTTGGCGGTCTGCGCGGCGATACGTCCGGCGTTAGCTGGCGTCACCTCGATGTCGATGACGTCGTCCTGGCTGGGGTGCGCCTTGAACTCGCGCGCCTCCTGCACCGTCATCTCGATCTTGGGATCGATGACCTCGGCTACCACGTTTTTACGCTGGTAGACGTTCACCGAGCCCTTCTCGCGGTCGATATGGACGACGACGTTGCCTGTGAGCCCGCTATCCTTCTTGTAGGCGGAGACCAGGGCGGCTTCCACCGCCTGCAGCACCACCTCCCGCGGGAGGTTTTTCTCCGCTGCCAGTTGTGTTATCGCTATTAAGAAATCACTCTTCATATCGTACGGACCTCCGGCGCAACCGTTTGTGTCCCCTTTAATCAAAAAAAGTGGGGACACCCCACTTAACCAAAGCCCGATATATACCATTGGGAATATACCATTTCGAGAGGCCGCTGACAAGGCCGGAGGCTGGTTACTTGAGCGCGGAAACGGCTTGCTGGCCGGCTTCCGCCAGCGGTACGAGGCGCGTCTCCGTCTCGCTGCGGAGCTTGAACTCCGCCGACTGCTCCTTCAGCGTCCGCTGGCTGATCGTGACGCGCAGCGGCAGTCCCAGAAGATCCGCGTCGTTGAACTTCACGCCGGGCGACTCCTCCCGGTCGTCGAAGAGCACCTCCACGCCGGCCTCCTGCAGGCCGTTGTAGAGTGACTCGGCGGCTGCGGCGACGTCTTCGCGATCGCCGCCCAGGGCGACGAGGTGTACCGAGAACGGCGCGATTGCGGCCGGCCAGACGATCCCCTTGTCGTCGTGGTTCGCCTCGACGGCGGCGGCGAGCAGCCGCTCCGTGCCGATGCCGTAGCAGCCCATGATGACCGGCTTGGGCTTGCCATCGCGGTCCAGGTAGGTGGCGTCCAGCCGTTCGCTGTAGTAGGTGCCGAGCTTGAAGATGTGCCCCATCTCGATGCCGTTGCGCGCCTCCAGAGCCGATCCGCACTGCGGGCAGGGCCGGCCGGGCAGCGACAGCGCGATATCCGCCACGACTTCGGCCTGCCAGTCGCGCTCGTAGTTGACGTTGGTCAGATGTGCGTCCGGCTTGTTGGCGCCGGCGACCAGGTTGCGTTCCTGCGCGAGCAGGTCGTCGGCGACGACGCGGACGCCCTGCAACCCGACTGCCGAGGCTGAGCCGGGCACCAGGCCGGCCTGTGCGGCTTCTGCCTCACTCAAGTAACGCAGGTCTACGACGCCGAGAGCGCGCCGCAGCTTGGCCTCGTTCACTTCCATGTCACCGCGGATGGCGACCAGCACCGGGTCGCCGTCCGTCGCATAGAGGACGGCCTTGGCTGTCCGCGTCTCCGGCACGCCCAGCGCCTGCGCGACCTCCTGGATGGTGCGCGCGCCGGGCGTGGGCACCTCCGTCAGCGGTAGCGGCGGCTCGTCCGGATTGGCGGGCTCCTTGCGAAAGCCGGCGATCTCGGCGTTGGCCGCGTAGCCGCAGCTCTGGCAGAAGATGAGTGTGTCCTCGCCGATCTCCGTCAGGAAGATGAACTCGTGGGTGTCGCGGCCGCCCATGGCACCCGCATCGGCGATGACCGGCACCGTCGGCACGCCACAGCGCCGGAAGACGTTGCTGTAGGCCTCGTAGAGCCGCTTATAGGCCTCGTCGAGGTCCTCCCAGCTGGTGTGGAAGGTGTACATGTCCTTCATCGTGAACTGGCGCAGGCGGATGAGGCCCCCACGCGGACGGGGCTCGTCGCGGAACTTCTGCTGGATCTGGTAAGCGCCGAACGGCAGGTCCCGATACGACCGCACGTAGCGCTTGAACAGCTCCGTGATCACCTCCTCGTGCGTCGGGCCGAGGACGAACTCGCGGTCGCGCTTGTCCTTGAGCCGGAAGAGAACGTCGTCCATCGTCTGGTCGCGGCCGGACGACTTCCAGAGCTCGCGAGGCTGAATCGCGGGGA
This sequence comes from Dehalococcoidia bacterium, assembly GCA_035650635.1. GTDB lineage: Bacteria > Chloroflexota > Dehalococcoidia > SM23-28-2 > DASRHH01 > DASRHH01. Next base: position 8,339 of record DASRHH010000154.1, read on the forward strand.
GCATCAACTCCTGGCCGCCGGCGGCGTCCATCTCTTCGCGGATGATCTGCTCGACCTTGCGGAGGACACGCCAGCCCAGCGGGAGGTAGGCGTAAACGCCGGCCGCTATCTGGGAGACGAAGCCGCCCTGCACCAGCAGGCGATGGGAGACGGTCTCAGCGTCGGCGGGGGGCTGGCGCTGCGTCTTGCCGAGGAGGTGGGACAAGCGCATTTAGGGGAAGCGTAAGCGGGCGGGGCCGCGGGGGTCAAGGCGAACTCGACCGACGCTGCAGGTGCAGCCACCAGTACATCTGATTGAGGAACTTTTCCTTCTCGGCATCCAGAGAGAGTACGTCGCTCAGGTTGTAGGTCTCGCGAACCGTACGGTCAGTTTCGATCCTTTGCTTTACAGTCGGTGTAATCACCGCCGCCAGGTAGACCGTGATTACCGATGGGTTCCGGTTCAGCGCATCCTCGAACGATTTCTTGGCTGCCCCATAGCGTTCCAAAGCCCCAGCAGGGTCTATTCCGCCTTTAATCTCAATAACCGCCACTTCTTTACCAGCGCTATCAGCAATTGAAACATCGGGCTCCGAGCTAAACGTCACTGTGTAATCGTTAGTCAGTTTGAAGCGAGAAGTAGATGCTATCTCGTCTTTTGAAGGCGCGCCTCCAACGAATCCGTTTGCGGAAAGCTCCAAGATCATGAGCGCCTTCACTGCCTCAGAGGCCACTTTCCCAGGCTCTTGTCTCCAGGACCCGTCAATCTGAGCGCCGGCCGTCGCCAAGACCTGATATTGGAGGGTCTGCATTTCAAGCGATTCAACCTCAACAACAGCAGCACTAATGAGCGTGTTGATGTTGCGGGCAAGCCGCTTAGCAGCATCATCTGGTATTGCCCTCTTCGCAATGCCAGCCTCCCAAGCGGCAACCCGGCTTGTGTGAGCTAACCGGTTAAGACCTTTCTGAGAGATAGCAGCAATCCCACGATAATAACGGATCAAAGTTGGCTGCTCTTTTATCAGATCCGGGTGACAGAAGACGTGACACAGCGGGATACCTCTTGCCTCGACCAACTCGATTGCCGGTAGGCTTATAGAAATGCTCTCAAGGTCTCCGAAATCGTACTGGGAGCAGTCTAAGCCGGTGACCTGAGCGAACAGGTCGTCAAATCGACCCGCTTCCAAGTGCTTGTAGAAGAAGAGGCTCCGTAGGCCGTACTCCTCTAGCGTCCTACCGTCTTTTTCTCTGCTGTCGGCCATCTTTTTCCCAAAACACTATGCTTTCCCTGACGGGAACC
>DASRHH010000155.1:0-8071 GCA_035650635.1 Dehalococcoidia bacterium
GGCCACGTAGACCCAGGTCTTGTGATAGATCTTCTCCATCTCAAGGTCAAAGATGGCCGGGTCGCTGTAGACACGCCCGTTGACGCGGCCTTCCTGGACCAGCTCATCGACATCAAGCTTGGGCCGAGTAACCATCAAGAAACCCCCCACGCATAACACGGCTTAGGCGAATGCGCTTCCAGGCGAATATCCGTCCTCAATGTGCTGCTACTATAGGAACTCGCCAACGGTTTGTAAATAGCGGCAAGATGGGACAAATAGTCGAATCAAATAAACCCATCGGCGGCAGCGCGCAGCCCTTATCGGCGTTCCTGTATACTGGCGACGCTTTGATTCAGCATCCCGTCGTCTACCGAGTCATCCCGCCTGAAGGCGCGCGGCAACGGCTCAGCGTGGCTTTCCGTCTTATCCTGGCGATCCCTCACATCCTGTTGGTGGGCGGTCCGGGCATCAGCCTTGGCCAGGCGGCGCGTACCGGCGTCTTAGGCGCCGTCGCCGATATTTGCGCCTTCATCAACTGGTTCGCCATCGTCTTCACGGGTCGCGCTATTCAGGGGCTGATGGACTTGCAGATCTTTTACCTGAAATGGCGGGCCCGCGCACTGGCCTACGAGGCCCTGTTGCGAGACGAATACCCGCCCTTCGGCGACGGGGACTACCCCGTGACCACCGAGTTCCTGGCGGTTCGCGAGGGGCGGAATCGCTGGACGGTGGGCTTTCGCCTCATCCTGATCATCCCCCAGGTCTTGGTTTTGTTAGTCCTACTCGTCGCCTGGTTCCTCACGGCCGTCGTCGGCTGGTTCGCAATCCTCTTCATCGGCCACTATCCGGAGGGCCTCTGGCGTTTCGGTGAGGGCGTCATGCGCTGGACCCTGCGCCTGGAGGCCTACATGCTCCTCCTGCATGACCAGTACCCGCCGTTCAGTCTGCAAGAGGAAACGCCGCAGCCAGCCCCCGCGCCGGTCTAGAGCCGGCACCTCGGGAGACAGCGAAATGCCCGCCATAACGGCGGGCATTGGATTTTTGCCAGGGAAGGACACTAGGCCGGGCCGCGCTCCTCGTTGAGGGCGAGGACCTGCCGACCTTCGTAGGTGCCGCAGACCGGGCAGGCGTGGTGCGGCAGCCGCGGGCTGCGGCACTGCGGACAAGGCACCAGTACCGGTACCTGGGCCGAGAGGTGCTGGCGCCGCCGCCGCAGGCGGGCCTTGGACGTCTTCTTCTTGGGAAGTGGGGGCATTCTCTGGCTAGCTCCTTTCCTCCCGCCGCAAGCGCGACTGGAGTCCGGACAGGGCGTCCCACCTGGTATCCGCCTCAGCCTGGCACTCGCATTCTCCCTTATTCCAGTTTTGTCCGCAAACCGGACAGAGGCCGTGGCAATCCGGCTGGCAGAGCAGCTTCAGGGGATCGGCCAGGAGCTTGTACTGGCGCAGCACCTCGTCAAGGTTGATATCGAAGCTGGCGTCGATCAGCAACGACTCGTCCTCATCTTCTGACACTGGCAGCGGCGCGCCGGTCGCGGCGTCGGCTGTCGGCAAGTACTCGTCCTCGAAGCTCAAGCGGAGCGGGTAATCGATCTCCTCCAGGCAGCGACTGCAGTGACCGTGGCCAGTCGCCGCGGCCGCGATCTGCATGAGCAGACCGCGGGCACTGCGCAGGAAATCGACGCATCCCATGAGGTCACGCACATCCTCGTCGCCCAGCCTCAGCCGGGGCACCTGCAGCTCCATCCGGGTGCGCGTGCCCACAGGTTCCTGGAGCATTTGTTGGACGTTGATACGCATCTCTGAACGCTTCGGTCGAGAATTTTTAGCGCTGAGCTGGTTCGAAAAAGCGCGGTTGCAACCGGCCTATGTCAAGTCTATAATCCGCAGGTCAGCCTGTCCAACCCTTAGCGAAAAAGAGCCTCGGCTGCCCCATTCGTAAGCAACATGTCGATCGCTTCCGACCTTTTTGCCCTCCAGGAAATCGATCTCGCGATCGATCAGCGGGAGCGCCGCCTGGCCGAGATCGAAGAGGATCTGCAGGAGCCAGAGGCGTTAATCACGGCCCGCCAGGCTCTGGAAGACGTGCGCCAGCAGCAGTCCCAGCTGCAGGCTCAGCAACGCGACCTTGACCTGCAGACCAGCGAGGTCAGGGACAAGGCGTCTCAGTTGGAGAGCAAGCTCTACAGCGGCACTGTCCACTCTCCCAAGGAGCTGCAGGACCTGCAGGAAGACATGATGTCCGTGCGACGGCAGGCCTCCGCTCGCGAGGACGCACTTCTGGCGATCATGGTGGAGACCGAGGATATGGCGGCAGCCCTGGCGCAGGCAGAGGAGGCCCTGCGCGCCGAAGAGCGGATCTGGGACGAAGCTCGGAGCCATCTCGTCGAAGAGAAATCGCGCATCGAGAGCGAGCTGGCCGACCTGCGGACCAGGCGCCAGGGCAGCTCTTCCGACGTGGACCAACCGGCGCTCCAGCTCTACGCCAGGCTGCGCGACCGGCGGCAGGGTATCGCCGTCGCCCGCGTCGAGCGGGGCATGTGCCAGGGCTGCCGCATCAGCCTACCGATGTCGACGCTACAGAAGGCGCGTTCCGCCAACAACCTGGTGCAGTGTGTCAGCTGCGAGCGCATCCTCTACATGAGCTAGCGTGCAAGCAGTCGGGTACTTTCGCGAGGCGGCCGGCAGCTCCCTGCCCGAGGAGAGCCGGCGCTTCCTGGAGTTCTGCAAGGCCAGCGGCTTCGAGGCGGCCGCCACCTTCATCGACACCAAAGGCAACGGTGAGGCCGCCGGCTATCGCCAGCTGCTGGAGTTCGTACGACAACAGCCGCAGCATGGCTTCATCCTGGTAGCCGTCTCGTCGTTCGAGCGCCTGGGCGAGGGCGCGACGGAATCCGCACGGCGCTACTTCCAACTAGCCAGCCTCGGCGCCAACGTCGTCTCGATTGAGGACGGCGAGGACCTGGGCCAACAGGTAGTGGGCCAGTGGGCGGCCAGCCGCAACAAAGACGGCCTCAGCCAACGGGTGCGGGCAGCCATGCGCCGGAAAGCCGTCAAGGGCGAGGTGCTGGGGCGCCCGCCTTACGGGTACAAGGTGGGGCCGCATCGCAGGCTAACCATCATGCCGCAAGAAGGGACGGTGGTCCGCTTTATCTTCCGTCTCTATCTTAAAGAAGGCCTCGGCATCAGGCGCATCGCCCGGCGCCTGAACGATGAGGGCATCGTCACGCGGCGCGGCGGCCAGTGGAGCATGGTTACCGTGCGTGACATCCTGCGCAACCGCGCCTACGTGGGCACCTACCAGCGCTTCGGTGTCAGGGTGCCGGCCAGTCACTCGCCATTGATCTCCGGCGAGGACTTCCAGCGGGTGCAAGAGCGCCTGGACCAGCGCCGTCCCGCCAACCTGCAGCGAGACGCCGTGCCGTTTGTGCTCTCCAGCCTGCTCTACTGCGGCAAGTGCGGTAATCGCATGGTCGGCATCTCGCGGCGCCAGAGCTGGCTACGCAAGACGGACGGCGTGCGCCAGACCGCCCTCTATCGCTACTACCAGTGCGAGTCGCGCAGCAGCCAGAAGCCGTGCGCGGACCAGACCCGACGCGCAGAGCAACTGGAAGACCAGGTGTTAGACATGTTGCTGAACCGCTCGGCCAATGCGGCGGCGACAGACACGCAGGACCTGGATGCCGCCCTGGCTCAGGCAGAAGCACAGGTGCAGCGCCTGCGTGACAAGCTGCGCCGGCTGGACCGGCGCCTGGAACAAAACCTGGAGCTGGCCAGCAACGGCCGCGTCAGCGGCGAGCGCTTCAAGGCAACCGCTCTTTCGCTGGCCGCGGAGCAGATAACGGCAGAACAAAGCCTGGCGGAAACGCTGCGTCTGGCGCAGCAGCAGGTCTCTGAGGCGGAGAAGCGGCGCCAGCGCGAAAGCGCGCTGCGAAGGGCGCAACAGGAATGGGACCGCCTGGGGCCGTTGGAGCGCCAGGAGACGCTACGCGACCTCATCGATAAGGTGACGGTCTCCGGCAAGCAAGTCAGGATCTCGGCCAAGCGCTAAATGCGCGACCGAACCTGGACCGTCTACGCGGACGGCGCATCGCGCGGCAATCCCGGACGGGCGGCTATCGGCTCCGCTGTCTACGACGAGAGCGGCCGCCTGGTGGAGGAAATCTCCCAGGCCATCGGCTTCGCCACTAACAACGTGGCGGAGTATCGCTCGGCTATCGCGGGGCTGGAGGCCGCCAGGCGCCGTGGCGCGGGGGCAGTCGAGCTGCGGATGGACTCTGAGCTGGTGGTTCGCCAGTTGCAGGGCCGCTATCGCGTGCGCCACCCTAACCTGCGACCGCTGTGGACTCAGTTGACCTCGTTGGCCGGCGCCTTTCCCTCGTTTCGAGTCAGGCACGTGCCGCGAGAAATGAACAAGGTAGCGGACGCGCTGGCCAACCGGGCTCTGGACGGGGCTAACCGCCAGCCGCGCCGCTAAGCACGGCCTCTGGCGGTTCGGCGGCGATGACGTCCTCAGCCGGGCCGGGCAGGCGGATGTGATAGCCCTGGCCGCAATCGATGTTATAAGTGCGCAACAGCCGGTACGTCTCCTCGTCCTCCACCGACTCCGCAACGGCCTGCTTGCCGAGACCGTGGGCGATATCGATGAATGCCTGGACGAGCCGCTGATCAACGGGGCTATCGGCGAGGCCGCGAATGAAGCTGCCATCGATTTTCAGGTAGTCGATCGGCAGGTGCTTCAAGTAATAGAAGGACGAGAAGCCCATCCCGAAGTCGTCCAGGGCGAAGTGGCAGCCGAAGCGCTTGATACTACGCATGAAACGCAGCGCCTGCTTGATATCGGCGATGACGGCCGTCTCTGTGATCTCGAAACCCAGAGTGGAGGGGTCGAATGTGCCGGAGGAAAGTTCGTCCCGTAGCAGCTTTAGTAGCTCGCGATCTGAAAGTGCCGCCGGCGACAGGTTGACGTCCAACGATACCTTTTGGCCGCCCGCTGCATAGCGCTGGAGCAGTTCGATGGTGTGTTTGATGACCCAGCGATCAATGTCACTCATCATGCCGAATCGTTCGGCGACCGGCAGGAACTCACCCGGCAGCAGGATATTGCCGTCGTGGTCGCGCATGCGCAGTAACACCTCGAAGCGTTTGCTGCCGTCGTGCACGTTGACTATCGGCTGGCAGTAGAGGACGAAGCGCTCCTCGTCGAAGGCCATACGGATGTCTGCCTCACGCGGAAAGTGGGGGAGCGGACTGGCAGGCTCTTCGGAGCTAACGCTGTAGATCTTTAGCCGGTCACGGCCGCCCTGCTTCGCCTCGTACATGGCCATGTCAGCGCAGACCATGAGATCTTTGCTGGTGCGCGCGTGCTCCGGGAAGACGGCCAGGCCGATGCTCATACTAAGGCTGCCCTTCGGGCCGGAGCCGACGGTGAGGTTACGGACGCCGCCGAGGATCCGGCTAGCGATCTGCTGGGCGACCCTCTGGTCCGTATCGCGGAGCAGGATGGCGAACTCGTCGCCACCGATCCTGCCGACGACATCCTTTCGGCGTACCTTATCGTGCAGCGTCAACCCGACGGCCCTGAGGACTTCATCGCCGGCCTTATGGCCGGAGCGGTCGTTAATGTGTTTGAAGTGGTCGATATCCATGAACAGGACCGCGGCGCTAGACTTGGTTGCCGCAGCCTCCTCCAGGTAAGCGTCCAGGTTGTCCTGGAAAGTCTTACGATTCGGGAGATCGGTCAGACTATCGTGGCTGGCCAGGTAGCTGAGCCGGTCACTGAGGACACGCTGCTCCGTCATGTCACGTGCAATGATGGAAACCAGCCGGTTGTTGTCCACACTACTGGTATGGCTGAACACCAGTATCGAGACAAGGACCTCATTGCCGGCGGCATCCCGGAAATTGCTAGTGCCGCTCCAGCTACCTTCCTTCTCCACGGCCGCCATGATCTGGCGCTGCATCTTGCGCCTTTTCAGATCAGACGGCACGAAATTCCTGATAGTCACCCCTTGGAGGTTTTGGTCCGGCTTCAATCCCAGGAGGCGCCTGGCGGCCTGATTTGCGTAAAGTAGCCGGCCGTCTGCGGTCGCCGTGCTCACAATGTCACTGGTCGCCTCGATCATCGCCAGCAGGCGCTCCCTGCTTTCTTCCTCTCGTTTACGCTGGGTGATATCGCGGTAGCAGGAAACGACTCCCTGTACGGCGGGATCGTCGAGCAGGTTCGTGATGATTGCTTCGACGAAGTGCCACGGACCGGGCTCCGTCTTGACCCGCAACTCCAGGCGGTAGCCGACTCCAGGGTTGGCGAAGACCTGCGCAAATGTCTCGGCCACCTGCTCGCCGTCATCGGGGTGAACGAACCGGGAAGCGTGCCAGCCGAGGTTGGCATCGGTAACGCGTATACTGTCCGGGTCAGTTCCGCTGCTGTAGGCGGTGAGGTGTAAGTCCTTATCGAAGATTACGAAAGCGTCTGCGGCACGCGAGGAAATGGCGCGGAAGCGGGCCTCGCTGCGGCGCAGAGCTTCCTCCGCCTCTCGCAGTGCCGACGTGTCACGAATGACGAAGACCACGAATACTTCGCTGTCCAGCAGCACTCGGCTCACCGAGACATCGGTGGTTATCTCGTAACCGTCTTTACGGATCGCCGAGAGCCGCTGGCCGGCCCAGGGGGCATCATCGCCTGACACGAAGGCCGCCAGGTTCTGACGGTAGGAAAAGTGCCTGGCCTCCGGGATGATCATTTCCAGGGGGTTGCCCAGGAAATCCTGTGGGCTATAGCCAAGAAGCTCGGTGCTTCGTGGATTGGCAAAAATGATAATGCCATCCGCCGAGACAACAAGTATGGCGTCTCGAGAGGCCTCTACAACAGCGTGTAGAAGCGAGGAAGACGTGGGACTGACGAACTGTCGCTCGCCGGCCGCATGAACGGTAGTCATATCGACATGTGGTAACTAGAATAGACACGCCCCAGACGTCGTTTTGTTACAACAGCAGCGAATCTGGCTTTGCGATACAATAGATAGGAAGGTCCGGTGAGCCGGGCGGCCGCTCTGCCTGAACAGGGCGGAGAGGAAGGTCCGGGCTCCTCCAAGCAGCGTGCTGGATAACGTCCAGGCGGGGCAACCCGACGGAAAGTGGCACAGAAACAGTACCGCCCCGTCTCAGAGAGACGGGGTAAGGGTGAAAAGGCGGGGTAAGAGCCCACCAGGTCCGGTGTGAGCCGGGCGCTGGCCAAACCCCACGCGGAGCAAGGCCAAATAGGGAAGCGTCCGCTTCGGTGGACAGGGGATGCTTGGCCCCAGACTTCCGGGTTGGCCGCTCGACCCTTTCGGCAACGATAGGGCTAGATAGATGGTCGCCGGCCCGCTGAGCGGGCCACAGAACCCGGCCTACAGGCTCACCGGACCTTCCGCAGCATAACCACTCGACGCTGCTGCCGTTCTCCTTTTAGCGATGCTTTCACTGCGCGAGCTCGTTGCCGCTGTCCCGGACGCCATGCTCAGGGGCGGCGACGTCACGATTAAGGCCGTCCGCTACGATTCCCGCCAGGTACAGCCCGGCGACCTCTTTGTCGCGATTGCGGGCGCAAGGGCGGACGGCCACCACTACCTGCGCCAGGCGCTCTCGGCGGGCGCCGCTGCGCTCGCCGTTGAGGCTGGCCGCCGCGACGCCTGGCAGGAGCTGGAGGGCCGCTGCCCGCTGGCTATCCTGCCGGACACCCGGAAGGGACTCTCGCCACTGGCGGCCGCCTTCTACGCCTTTCCCGCCCGCCGGCTCAAGGTCATTGGCATCACTGGCACGGACGGCAAGACCAGTCTGGCTCACCTCACGGCCCATCTGCTAAAAACAGCAGGTCTGCAGGCGGGCAACATCAGCACCATCGGCTGCGAGATCGCTGGCATCCCGCTGCTGGAATTCGACTCGAGGTTCACGACTCCTGAGGCACCGGAGGTGCACGCAATGCTGGCTCGCATGGTGGAGAGCGGATGCTCGCACGCCGTGGTCGAGTCGACATCACACGGGCTGGCGCTGCATCGCCTCGACGACTGCGAGTACGATATCGCCGCGGTCACCAACGTCGGCGCCGA
>DASRHH010000156.1:0-9213 GCA_035650635.1 Dehalococcoidia bacterium
ATCAGGGTTGCCAGGCGGTGTGATCGGTGGGCCGGGATCAACCGGTGGCGTCGGCGGTGTGATCGGCGGGCCCGGGTCGGTGGACGGAGTGACCGGCGGCGTTACAGGAGGTGTCACCGGAGGCGCCGGGTCAACGGTACCCGAAGGCGGGGTGCCGCCGGTCTGACCGGGGTTGCCGGTCGAGCCTGTTCGCGGGGTGCCGCCGCCACCGCTGCCGCCGGGAATAGCCACGACGAAGCCGGGCCCGGGGTTGCCTGCGGTTGGCCCAACGTCGCCGGGTGTGCTATCGGCCGGCGGCCAGATGACGATTGGCTCGCTGACAGTCGGCGGCGCCATTACGACGGCCCGCGGCTCATCGCCCGGCGAGAGGCCCACCAGGGCGCGCTCGTCGTCGCGTGCCGCTGAGACGATGGCCATGCTGAGCGGCGCCAGCTGCGGCCGGAAAGTATCGGTCGAGTAGTCGGCCGCCAGGCTGGAGCCCAGATCGACTGTCAAGCTGCCATTATTGGAGTGGGCCAGGGCCAGCGTTGAAGCGAAGGCCGCCATCGCCATCGAAATGACGACGATCGCGGCGAGGGCGCCGACTTTTGTGAGCCAGGAAAACATATCCAAGTCCTCCCTAGACCATCACCTTGAGTTCAGGCAGCCTGAAGCCGCGTAGCTCCGGCTCGGCAGCGCGACGCTCTTCCCATTCGTAAAGCACTTTGGCCAGCGCCTCTACCACGTCCGGGTTGAGCAGCTGGCCGGCCTGCGAACGGAGCATCGCCAGCGCGTCTTCCGGTGAGAGCGGGCTGCGATAGGGCCGGAAGCTGGTTACGGCATCGTAGACGTCAGCAACAGCGCCGATGCCCGCGACTAACGTAATCTCATCGCCCTGCAGTCCGTGCGGGTAGCCGCTGCCGTCCAGACGCTCATGGTGGCTCTGCACGAACTCGATAACCTCGTGCGGCAGGTCCACGGCGTCCAGGATGGCCAGGCCAATGCGCGGGTGCTCCTGGATGAGCAGCCGCTCCTCCGGGTCCAGCGCGCCAGGCTTGAGCAGGATGGCGTCCGGGATGCCGATCTTGCCGATGTCGTGCAGATAGCCACCGACCTCGATGCGGGCCAGCGTCTTGTCGTCTATCCCCAGCTGCTTGCCCAGCGTCATTGCCAGCTGACCGACGCGCACGGAGTGACCCATGGTGTAGGGGTCGCGCGCGTCGATGGCGGAGGTCAGCGCCCTGATTGTGGAGAGGTGCTGCCGCTGCAGCCGCTGCGTCATCTCGTCAAAGGAGCTAGCCAGCACACCGATCTCATCGCCGGCCTTGAGGCCGCTGCGCGCCGTCAGGTCGCCGGCGGCGACGAGGCGGGCAGTACGCACCAGGCGCAAGATCGGCTGGGTCAGGATGTGAGCCAGCGTAAAGCCGATGGCCAGCACGCCGGCCAGCGCCACTCCCAGGAAGAGGGACATCTGCCAGCGGGTCGTGCCGAAGGCGCTGAAGATGAAATCGGTTGGTAGGGCAACGGAATAAAGGCCCACAACCTGGCCCCTGATCTCCAGGCGGCCGTAGAGCTGGTCGTAGCCGCGGCCCCAGAGATCGCGGTGCTCGCGCGGAGCGCCGCTGCCGTTCAAGGCCTGGGCCAGTGCCTCCGCGCCGATGCTCAGGTTGGCCTCCTCAATAGCGGAGGTGCCGTCCGGCTGCGGGAAGCTGGAGGCCAGGGGAAGGCCGCTGAAGTCGTAGACGGTGACGTCCGCCAGGGCCTGCGTCCGCGCCTGCGCGACGAAGGTGTTGAGGGTCGTCCCGACGAGGGCGACGCCGACGAAGCGGTCACCGCTGAGGACAGGCCCAGCAGTGTAGAGGACGAAGCCCTCTTTGGTCTGGACGATCTGGGAGAACTTATCGCCCAGGCTATCGGACTCGCGGGCCAGGACCTTCTGCACCAGCGGCCAGGTGGCCGGGTTATCGCCATCGGCCAGGTCCTCGTAGCGGAAGCCCTGCTGCGAGTTGAGGGCGATCGCGGTGAGCCGCTGGCCATTCGTGTCCAGCAACTCCAGCCGCTCGGTGCCCTGGTTGGCCGCGAGCGGCTTCACCAGGTCTTCGACAGCGCCGCCGTTGCGTGCCTGGACCCCCTCCGGGACGCCGGTGGTGAAAGTGACTGAACGGAGCACCTGGAGGTGCTCGCGCTCCTTGCGTACCAGCGCGTCGGAGGTGGTCTGTCCGGCCTCCGCCAGCTGGTTGTCGAACCGCTCAGAGAGTGGGCCGGTCACCAGGCGAGTAACCAGGTAGCCGCCACTGATCGCCAGGATCAGCGTCAGGAAAGCGTAGGGAAGAACGATCTTCCAGCGCATACGCCGCAGGGGTGACCCCACCAAATGTAAGGATTGAGTCAGAATTTTCGACATGCCTGATAGTTCGACGTGGCCCTCAAGAAATTCGTTACATCAGAGCCCTCCGTATCTAAAAACTGGCTTATGTCATGATCAAAGGTTATTGCCAAAACGCTTGACGGTAACTGAGATAGTGTTTGTGCGTCCCTATTTGTATGCGAAAAGTCGTACTTGTGTCGGCGCTTTTGGCCATCGCTCTCGGCACGCTGCTATTCAGCTCAGGGGCGGCCGGCGCTTTCTCCTACACCGTCACCAAGGGCGATTCCGTAATCTCCATCGCGAATTACTACGGCGTCAGCGTCTCCAGCATCGTCACGGCGAATGACCTTGACGACGCCGACTACATCTATGTCGGTCAGACGCTCGAGGTACCGAGCGGCTCCAGCTCCAGCGGTTCCGCCGGCCAGTACGTCGTGCAGCCCGGCGACACGTTGAGCGGGATCGCGGAATACTACGGCGTGGGCGTGTCGGCCATCGTCGCTGCCAACGGTCTCTGGGACGCCGACCAAATCTTCGCCGGTGACGTCCTGACGATTCCCGCCTACTCGTATACGCTCGTGGCACCGCACTCACCGGAGGTAGAGGCGCTCCTTGAGCACTTCGCCCTACTGGAAGGCATCGATCCGGGGCTAGTAAAGGCCATCGCTTATCAGGAAAGCGGTTGGCAGCAAGGCGTGACCAGCTATACCGGTGCCATGGGGATTATGCAGCTGCAACCGGAGACAGCGGCCTGGCTGCAGAACGAAGTCTTCGGTCACCGCCTTGACGTGCGCTACAGCATGTACGACAACATCAAGGCCGGCGTCCGCTACCTGAGCATCCTGCTCTCGCTGACCGGGGGCAACGCACGGCAATCGATCGCCGCCTACTATCAGGGCTACGGCGCCGTCAGCCGCGGCATCATGTATGAGGACACGCTCCAGTACGTGGCCAGCGTCTTGTCGCTGCAGCACACCTTCTGGCAGTAACCGGTCGCCCTTTAGACATTACAATTTCTTAATCAACGCGCCAGAGGGCTTCACATCCTGAGAGCGTTTGGTATCCTTTTCCCAACGCCCTGCGCACACCCCGGCAGGTATTCCACATTCTCCTTAGCTGAGGATCGAATTTCGGTCCAACTGCCACAGTGGCGTCTCCCCAGCACCGGGGATCAAGGGTGCACCATAACGGCTAAGGGAAGGGGATTGATGTGGGGAGCCTGCGACTTCTTCCACTGCTGATAGCGGCTAGTTTCTTCTTCTTGCTAGCGCACGCCAACGCGGATAGCGGCACCAATACCAAGGTTGACGTCTTCGTCTGGGAGTTGAGCAAGGACTACCCGGGCGCCAACTCCAACGATAGCCAGCTGCCGATCCGGGACGTCTACATCAAGACCCATGACGGCACCGATTGGATGTCGACCTATGACTCCAACCCCAACGCGATATCAGGGCCGCCTGCATTGCAAAGCCTGATGGCAACTTATCAATCGCAGGGGATCGGTGTGACGGCCTGGTTCGTCCCCAAGGGCACAGACGTCGACAAGCAGGTCGCGATGGCGGAGCAGGTCATCGACAGCGGTGTCGAGGCGCTGTACGCGGACGCCGAGCGCTGGAACGGGTTCTGCGCGGCCGACTGCAGCTTCCTGGCCACCACCTTCTGGGCGCGTCTTCGCGCGGAACGCCCGAATGCCACCCTCGGCGTTATCTACGATCCACGGCCGCAGCACTGGGACGCCTCCGCCACCGCACAATGGCTGGCCAGCGCCAATGTGGCGCTGCCCATGTGCTACTGGGAATCTTACCTGGGGCAAACGCCCTGGGGCGACCCCAAGGGCTGCGTCGATCAAGCCCACGCCGACCTCGATAAGCTGGCGCCCGGCCGTCCGCTGACCTACGCCCCGATCCTACAGGGCAGCACCGACCCCGTCCGGATGCAGCAGGCCATGCGAGCCGCCTATCAAAACAACACCGATCATATGAGTATCTGGCGTCGTGGTGTCACCCCGGCGGAGGTCTGGGCCGCTATCACCGCCTACAACAAGCCGGTCCGCCAGGGCGACACGGATTGCGATGGCGTTGTAACGGTCCCGGATGCTCAGCAGTTGCTTCAGTACGTCGGGGGCCTGGCCTCGCCGGGGTGCCTGGTACAGGCAGGCGACCTTAACTGCGATGGCCGCTACGAGATCATGGATGTCGTAATAGTGCTGCGCTACCTGGCGGGCTTGTCCAACACTGGGCCGCCCGGCTGCACGGCCGTAGGCTCGTTCATCGTCATCTGAGGGCGGCCGGCGCTCGCTCTGAAGACAAAGCGGTCGCCGAGCAGGAAATTAGTCGCTCCGCCGATAGCGATGCCCAGTGCCGCGGCCGGAATCTCGCTCGTGACGTGGCGGGCCAGCGCGAAGACCGTAAGGTTAAGCGCGGCGGAGCCGGCGATCAAGGCATGGAAACGAGCCCAACGCACCAGAATACCCACCGCTGGGGCCGCGCGGCGGTCACCCCAGGTGAAGACGTTGCTGGCCCAGAAGTTGCACTGAGCCGCCAGCAGAAACGCTAACACGTTGGCCGCCAGGCCGTCCCAGCCCATGTCCAGCAGAGCCGCCAGAATGCTGAGCTGCACCAGGCCTGACAAGCCTCCCACAGCTACGAAACGCAGCGGACGCACGCTGCCGGGCCTCAGCACAAGGGCCTGCCGCACCACTGAGATCGAGTGATCGGCCGCCATGTCCTACCGTGTCTCCTGCGCGTGCAGGGCGGCCGCCTTGCCAACGCAGTCATAAAGGCTGCCCTGATATTGAGCCGGCAGGCTGGAATCGCTCACTGGCGTGCAGGCAAGGCGCACGGCGCTAATCACGGCGTTTGCCGCCGATGTCCCAGAGCCGAAGCCAACCGGGCCGCTGAACGGGAAGCCGGCGCCACCGGGCACACCGGGTTGGGTGCCGCGTCCGTCAGCCTGGAAGCGGGCGTACGGGTTGGCAGCCTCGCCATTCGGGAGATTCCTGCCGTTCGCCAGGCCGCCGGCTACGCCCGCGAAGCCGCCACCGCCTGGACCCGCTTGGGTCGTCAGGACGTAGCGGACCTTGCCTTCGGCCACCAGATCAGCGAAACGGCCTACGGTGATCGCGTTGTCGGAGCCCAGGAAACCGCCCAGCGCCATCACCGAAAGCTCGTACTGCGCGATCAGCCGGGAGCCGCTCATGGCGTTCGGGACCACCAGGTCCCAGGTAGCGTTCGCATCGCCGTGGAAATGCAGCCAGGCCGCGATGTCACCGGTGCCGTCGTTAAACGCCTCCGAACCGAAAGTGCCGCCGGCGGCGCCGCGCTGTGGCCCGGCCTGCGGCAGTGTGTTGTTGAGCGAGGTGTTGGCGGTCGTGCTGAACGACCAGGCGGCTGGCAGCAGCAGCAACCCGCCGACGCTTAACATCAGCCCAGTCGCAACAGGCATCCGGCGCGCGGCCAGGAAAACAGCAAGCGCCAGCCCGGAGAAGGCCGTAGCGACCGTTATCGGCCTCACCCAGCCGTAGAAGTCCGGCGTGCGGCCAGCGATTTGCAGCTGCGCCCAGACGGTCAAGCCGACCAGCGCGACCAGGGCGATCAGCCAGCGCCGGTCGCGCTTGATCGCACCCAAGAGCGTAATGGAGCCAACACCCACCAGGGCGGCTACGCCCGGCGCCATCGCCGAGGTGTAGTAGCTGTGATAGATACCGCCCGCGTAGGAGAAGACGCCGCCATAAAGGAGCACCCAGCCGACGAAGAGCACACCAAAGGTGCGCCGCAGCGGGTCGCGGCGCCATACCCAGATCGAGAGAACGCCTGCCCCCAGGGCAAACGGCAACAGCCAGCCGATCTGCCCGCCGTTCGCAGCATCGAACATGCGGAACATATCGGGTGCGCCGCCCAGGATGCCACCCGGTCCGCGGAAGCCAGTTCGAGCCGCATTCGCGGCCGGCGGGGCCGCACCAGGCGCCGGACCGCCGTTGGGCGTGATGGGCGAGCCGGTGTTATTGGCGCCGGGTGCGGCGCCGCCAGGGCCCTGGCCAGCGTTGAAGGTCGGCCGGGCACCGCCGCCACCAACGCCCTGGCCATTGCCATCGACGCGGCCAAAGCCATTGTAATCGAGCGCCAGGTTGAGCTCGGTGTTGTCCTTGCTACCGCCGACATAGGGCCGGTCGGAGGCCGGCCAGGCATCGACGATCATCATCCAGGACCCCGAGACGATGAAGGTGACGGCCGCCAGCACTGCCAGTCGCGCTAGCAATGAACGCAGAGATATCCGTGTCACCACGGCCGTGCCAGCGACAACGGCCAGCGCGAACGCCGGCCCCGGAATCCAGCCGGCCAGCATCTTGGTGTTGAAGGCCACGCCCACAAGGAAGCCGGCCAGGGCCAGCCAGGCCCACCAGCGCCGACTCTCGATCGATTGCAGGACCGCGCCCGCTGCCCCGACTAGCGCCAGGATCAGGAACGGCTCCGGGAGATTCAGCCGGTTCACCGCCACCGAGATTGGGGAGATCGCAAGCGCTAGGCCAGATATCGTCGCTGCGATCGTGCCAAAGTGGCGTCGCACGATCAGCCAAAGCAGCACGACGGTCGCTGCGCCGGCGAGGGCACTGGGCAGCAGCAGCGACCAACTAGAGTAGCCGAAGATACGCGCGGAGAGCGCGTCGACCCAGAGGAAGAACGGCGGCTTATCGACGGTGATATAGCCGCCAGGGTCGAAGGATGCGAAGAAGAAGTTCTTCCCTGACATGGTCATGGAACGAACCGCCGCTGCGTAGTAGGTGTTGCCGTACCCGGCCTGAGAGAGACCCCAGGCGTTGAGAACGAATGCCAGCATCGCGATGGCCACCAGCGGCAGCCAGCTAATCCAGCGGCTGCCGGCCGCTTGGGCCGCCAGCGCCAGTATCCTCGGCCTCCAGGCGGCGCCCTGTGGGAGCGGTACGTCTGTACTCTGCGCCACTAGTTATCTCTAAGCGACATGTCTTGGCCGATGATGAGAGCGGAACATTAAGTTTGCATTAGGCCACCGACATCTTCCGCTCCGGCTTGCTGGCCTTCGAGCTGGGCTGAGGCCGCGGCCGGCGCAAGAAGCTCACCTCGCCCAGCATGCCGCACTGCACGCATGTCACGTAGTCGCCGTAGATATCGGACTCTACCCAAACATCGCCCTGGCAGCGCGGGCAGCCCTTGTGCCAGATCATTTTTGCACCTCCTGAATGCGTTGCTCTGTTGGCCATCTTGCGACCGTCTGGTTAAGCGACGATTGGATTGAGGTTAGAATTTCTTAAGCTTCGCGGGCGTTGACTGGGCGTGCTAATCTTAGGTGCGCCCCGGCGCGGAGCACGGCGCAACCAAGATTTAGGAGTCCTCTCATGGCTAATCTCACAACTGTCGGAGTTGCCGCAGAAAGAGTAGAAGGCCGCGCCAAGGTCACCGGCCAGGCCACCTACGCCGCCGACGTCATCCTGCCCGGCATGCTCTGGGGCAAGCTCCTGCGCAGCCCCTACCCTCACGCCCGCATCCGCTCCATCGACACCTCAAAGGCGAAGGCGCTGCCCGGCGTGCACACCGTACTTACCGCGGCTGACCTGCCGGACATCCGCATTGGGCGCTACATCATGGACATCCCCCTCCTGGCCAGCGACGTCGTCCGCTTCATCGGCGAGAAGGTTGTGGCCATCGCGGCTGAGTCGCCCGAGATCGCCGAGGAGGCGATGCGGCTAATCGAGATCGACTACGAGGAGCTGCCGGCGGTCTTCGACGCCAATGAGGCCATGCAGCCCAATGCCCCGGTTATCCACGACGAGCCCTCGTCCTATGGCGTGGCGCCCTCGCCAGCGCCGGTACACGGCGACCTGAAGATCGGCCCGCACACGCCCAACGTCGTGGCCAGCGTTACCTACCGCCACGGCGACCTCGAGGGGGCATTCGCCAGGGCGGATCACGTCTTTGAGCACACGTTCAGCGCCATACCAGTGCACCAAGGCTACATGGAGCCGCACGCATGCATGGTCAGCGCGGGCGAAGACGGCAAGATCGACTTCTGGTACTCGCACAAGCAACCGTTCGTGGCGCGCTCGCAGATGGCCCAGGCGCTGGGCGTGCCGGAGGAGCAGATCCGCATCAATCCGATGTTCATCGGCGGCGACTTCGGTGGCAAAGGCTCGTTGATGGACGGCCTGATCTGCTACTTCCTGGCGGAGCGCAGCGGTAAGCCTGTGAAGATGATCATGAGCTACACGGAAGAGCTGATGGCCGGCAACCCGCGGCACGATGCGCTGGTCACTCTGCGCACGGCTGTCAGCAATGATGGCCGCATCCTGGCCCGCCACGGCACCATGGTCTTCAACACGGGCGCCTACGCCGGCTTCACGCCTGCGCCAGTCCTGCACGGCGCCTTCGAGGTCGGCGGGGCCTATCGCATGGACGCGATCGGCATCGACGTGCTGCGCGTTTACACGAACACGGTGCCGCGCGGCCACATGCGCTCCCCCGGGACACCACAGGTGATGTTCGCCGTTGAGTGCCACACCGATATGATCGCCCGCGAGCTGGGCATCGACCCGCTGGAGTTCCGCCTTCGTAACGCCGTCGTGGCGGGCGAGCCCGGGCCACTGGGGGAGGAGTGGAGCAACGTGCGCTGCCGCGAGACCCTTGAGGCGGCCGGCGAGGCCATAAACTGGGGCGCCCCCAGGCCCAAGAACGTCGGGAAGGGCATCGCCGTCTACGGCCGCGAGCCCGGCAATTTCGGGCCGTCCAGCTCCACGCTGGAGCTGCACGCCAACGGCTCGCTGCGGCTGATAACGGGTGGCGCCGAGACCGGCACTGGCTTCTTCACGGTAATGCAGCAGCTCGTGGCCGAAGAGC
>DASRHH010000157.1:0-3235 GCA_035650635.1 Dehalococcoidia bacterium
GAAAAGGACAAGTCTCATGGCTATCGGGCTCCTAACTTGCGGGGTAGGCCTCATTCTAGCCCGGACGGGCCCGTCTGGGGAAGGCCGCTCGGTAGCGTCAAAGCTGAGCTAGGTGCGAAAGTCCGGCCGGCCGTAGGGCGCGACGGCCTTGGCGTAGTCCTGGTTGTGCAGCGCCGCCTTCCCCGGGAAGGCGCGGCCCACCCAGTAGGCCAGCAGGAACGGGTGCGCCCCCAGGCGATACATGGTGACGTAGTCCCCGGCCAGTACCGCCTGACGCTCTTCGTCCGTCAGGTCGTAGGCTGTGGCGTAGCGGGCGGCATCGCGGGCGAACTCAGCCCGCTTGCCTTCGTCGATGATCATCTCGCGGAAGAGCTTGTTCATGCCGTAGCGGCTCATAGCATCGCCCCTCAGAAATTCCAGACCAGGAAGGCGTGGGTGTTGATAGCGCCGAACACCGCCTCCGACTCCGTCGGCTTCCTGTCGCCGGCCAGGCCCGCCGCCAGCACGTACTCCAGGACGCCGGAGCTGAAGTTGCCGGCCTCCATCATCCGCTCGAAGCTCGTCTCCCTGATCAGCGCCTCGTGGTCGC
Organism: Dehalococcoidia bacterium; assembly: GCA_035650635.1. Classification (GTDB taxonomy): domain Bacteria; phylum Chloroflexota; class Dehalococcoidia; order SM23-28-2; family DASRHH01; genus DASRHH01. The sequence continues at coordinate 590 of DASRHH010000157.1, forward strand.
CGCGCCCCAGGATGTCGAGGATGCGCCGGTCGTACTCGACGTCGACGGCGCCATCCATCATCTTCGGCCCGCCCAGCTCCACCGAGAGGTGGCCGCTGATCAGCGCCACCACGCGCAGGCCGGCCGGCAGATCCTCCTCGATGATCGACCGCAGCGCCTGGCCGACCTGGAAGAAGCGGGTCGAGGTCGGGATCGGCGGCGCCATGACGTTGGTGAAGATCGGCACGATGGGCAGGTCCTGCTCCGGCCGGATGTAGGCCAGCGGCACCGTGAAGGCATGGTCGATGGTGAACTCATCGGAGTAGCCGAAGTCGATGCCGTGCTTGAAGCCGCCTTCCAGTATCGCCATGGCACTCGCCGTATCGATGCTGGTTTTGTAGTGCGGCACCGCTCGCTCTACCTCTTCGTACCTGAGCGGCCCCTCCGCAATCGGCGCCTTGCCCACCAGGAACGCCGGCATGTTGTCCATGAACCACTGGTTGAGATGGTCGTGCCCGACGACGATGACGACGTCCGGGCGCGCCGCGGCCAGCTTCTGGTGCATCTCCTCGTACCTGGCCATGATCTCCCGCAGGCCGGGCCGTTCCGGCTCCGCCGCCAGGATCTGCGTCAGACGGGGGCTGTGGCCCACGCCGATGATCTGCACGAGTTGCGCCATGCCGCGTTCCTCCCTGATGCGCTCGTATTCGCGGTGCGCTCATTCTAGGAACGTGCGGCGATTCGCGTCAAACGGGGTTTCTTGACAGCCTTCCGCCTGGGGGCGAAAGTAGCAGCGTAGGAGGCACCGATGCGCGACGTCAGCAACGACAGCGAGCTCCAGACTTACTATCGCCAGATGGTGCCGCACGCGTTGCGGCCGCTCTGGCTGGACTACAAGGAGTTGCTGCAGCCGGAGCCGCGCAGCAAGGCCATCCCTTACGTCTGGCACTGGCGCGACATGTACCCGCAGATCATGAAGGCCGCTGAGCTGGTCAGCACCGATGAGGCCGAGCGCCGCGTTCTCATGCTGATGAACCCCGGCCTGGAGGGCCGCGACGCCATCACCAACACCCTCTATGCCGGCGTTCAGCTGGTGCTGCCGGGAGAGGTCGCGGCGGCGCATCGCCACACGCCATCGGCGCTGCGCTTCATCATCGATGGTGACGGTGGTGGCCACACCACCGTCGACGGCGAGCGCATCCCCATGGAGTCCGGCGACCTGGTGCTGACCCCTAACTGGACCTGGCACGACCACGGCAATCACTCCGGCCGGCCGATTATCTGGCTCGATGGCCTGGACCTGCCGCTGGCCAACATGCTGGAGGCGACGTTCTTCGAGCTGTTCGGCGACGACATGCAGCCCGTCACCAAGCCCTCCGACGCCTCGGTCGAGAGTTGGGGCGCGGCGGCCGGCCTGCGGCCGGTGGGGCGCCAGCATACGGCGGCCTACTCGCCGCTCATGCACTACCAGTGGCGCCAGACCAAGCCGGCGCTGGAGCGTCTGGCAGCTGCCGGCGGCGGCACGCCGGAGGACGGCGCCATGCTGGAGTACACCAACCCGCAGACCGGCGGCCACGTCATGCCGACGATGGCCTGCTACGCGCAGGTGCTGGCCCCCGGCCAGCGTACTGCGGCTCACCGCCACACCTGCAGCGCTGTTTACCAGGTGGTCGAAGGCCGCGGCCAGTCGATCGTCAATGGGGAGCAACTGGACTGGGAGAGCAAAGACGTCTTTTGCGTGCCTGGCTGGGCCTACCATGAGCACGCCAACACCTCGAGCGAGCCGGCTTATCTCTTCAGCTTCACCGACCTGCCGGTGCTCGAGTCGATGGACCTGCTGCGAGAGCAGCCGCACCCCAAGGGCCGGCAATAGCCGGCCGCCGAAAGGAGAGAACGATGCCTGACTTCAAAAAAGTCGCCACGGTGGCCGAGGTGCCGCAGGGCGAAATGAAGCTGGTCGAGGTTGATGGCCAGGAGATCGTCATCGCTAACGTAGACGGCGCGTTCTATGTCTTTGCCGCCGAGTGCACCCACATGGGCGGCCCGCTGGCCGATGGCTTTCTGGTGAACGATGTCGTCGAATGCCCATGGCACGGCGGCCAGTTCGACGTCAAGACCGGCCAGGTGGTGGCCCCGCCGCCGCCGACGCCTCTTCCCACCTATGCGGTACAGGTTGAAGGCTCCGACATCCAGGTCGCTTTCGAATAGCGGCAGATCGCTGCAGGTAGAGGGAGCCCCTCGGTTTTCGCCGAGGGGCTCCGTTTTCGCTCTGGCAAAAGTCTGGCGGGTCGCATAAACTCCACTCCTATCGAAACGGGCTGGGCCGGCGATTCTTAAAGGGAGGGCAATGAGAATGAAGGTTGGTTTCATCGGCACCGGCGACATGGGTAATCCCATGGCCATGAATTTGATCAAAGGCGGGTTCGATGTCGTGGTGAATACGCGACGCCGCTTCCGGGCGGAGAACCTGATCGAGGCGGGCGCTGCCTGGTCCGAGACGGCGAGTGGCCTCGGCGACTGCGAGGTCGTGTTCACGGCACTGCCTGGCCCCAAGCAGTTCGAGGAGGTCCTGACCGACCCGCAGACCGGTCTGCTCAGCACCCTGAAGTCAGGCTCGGCCATCTTCGACACGACCACCAACTCGCCGGAGCTGGTGCGCCGCATCGC
>DASRHH010000158.1:0-5801 GCA_035650635.1 Dehalococcoidia bacterium
GACCTCCAGGCCGATCTTGTTGTTATCGACCAGGAAGCTGCGCGGGCCGTCGCCTGCCAGGGCTGTGGTTGGCGCATTGATGTTGTCCGAGCGCCTCAGGGCTACGCCATCGTCACTGCAGTAGCCGATGACGTTGTTGACCACCGTGCTCATGTAGGGGTCGAAATCGCTGTCGATCAGCACGCACTCGCCGACGATGTTGGCCGGGCTGGCCCCGTCAACCGCCACGCCGACGTAGTTGTTGTTGATGTGGACTTCGGAGTCAAAGACGTAGATGCCGGTGTCGCCGAAGTCCTCGTTGAGGACGTTGCCCATGACATTGCGGCCGCCGATAGTGCCGTCACCGATGTAGTTGGGCAGCGCGTTCTCCTCGCGGAGAGTGATGTCCTCGTCACGGAACCAGGCCGGGCCGGCGCAGCTGCTGGTGAAGCCGATGCAGTTGCCCAGGATGATATGGCCGCCCGTGCCGAAGTTCAGGCTAATGCCGATGTTGCTGTCAGCAAAGGGAACGGGCGGTCCCTGCACGAATACGTTGAGGAAGCCGCCGCCGATGCGGTTGCCGATGATGTGAGTTGAGAACTCGTTGTAACCCTCAATGGCGTCATCGCCGTTGGACAGCGAGGAATTGGTGTTGCTGTCGAAGGACTGGCCGGTGACGTTGAGGCCGATGTAGTTGTTGAGGATGTTGACGCGGACGTCAGGGCCGTAGATGCCGATACCGTCGTCGTCATTGGCGGCGATGATGTTGCGGAAGCCCTGCGGGCCGGTGCCGCCGGGCAGACCAACGGTGATGTCACCAGCAAACGGAGAGGCGTTGAAGACGATGTGGACGCCGTCACAACCGTTGCCGTTGCTGCCGGGGCCCAGGAAGTTCCAGCCGGCCATGCCGTCCGGGCTGGTGCCAATGCGGTTGCCCACCACTGTGTCACCACCGCTGCTGAAACCCTCATCAATGTGCAGTCCGTTGCACTCGTTAGCGTAGAGGATGTTGCCCTGGCCGGCGGGAGCCGGACCCGGAGAGTTGAGGTTGAAGCCGGCGTCTCCACCGATCATGTGGTTGCCGTTGCTCTGGATGCAGATGCCGTCGCCATCGCAGTTGTCATAGTCGTTGACGGCAGGCGTCGGGTCGTTCAGCTCTGTCGCGACCGCGGGGTCGCCATCGTCTGAATTGTAGTGGCCGGAGCAGTTGTGGATGGAGAGGCCGCGGACAATACTGCCCTTGCCCTCCGCGCCCCGCGAGCCACCGAGCCATCCCTCATCCAGGATGAGGCAGCTGTTGCCGGACTCGCCATTCCACTGGCCGTCAATGCCAAAGCCGGAGCCGGTGCAGTTATCACCGGCGCCGCCGCAGAAGCTGGCGTCCAGGTTGACCTGCTCCAGGATCGGGGTCAGGTTGTCTGTCAGGTGGACGGTCTGGCCGACGATCAAGGGGTCAAAGTAGATGTTGGCCGCGCCGGCAAAGGCGTTGGCCTCCTCAATGGCGGCACGCAGGGTGCAGGTGTTGAGGAAGACAGCGCCAGTGTCACAGAAGCCGTCGCCAGGGACGTCGTCGTCCTGGTCTCCGGCGCTGTTCACAATGAGTGTCTGGCTAGTCGGGAAGGGTGGGGCCGCGTGGGCCCTCTGGACGTGACTAGTCGACGTGAACAGCAGCAGGAGGGCCAGTGCGACAATCCCGACGAGCGACAGCACCGTGACGCGTCGCATCGTTATTGAATTGTGCATTGCTAGAATAGTACCTCCATGATTTTGCCCTGCTCGTATTCACAGGGCGTGGTCGCCTGTCTTGCTATCCGAGAATAGTTGCGGGCGGACCTCCTTTCTTCAAGCCGGCAGAAGCGGCTTATTGAGCAAAAGTTTAGCCGGAAGCTGGGTACGAAGTCAATTTGCGAGGGCATAGTACTCCCCCATGCGGCTCCAACACGTGCGGTTCCGGCCATCGCCATATTAAACGCCCCCGGAGAGGCAAAGGTTATACACAATTTGGAGCAGGTTGGCCGGATATCGCGAAATTAGGCCGAAAATCGGCCGCCTGGGGGGCCTTGGTTGACGGCTTATCGAGGCGTTAACCGGCCCCGCGGCGCCGGGGCCAAAAAACCGCCTAACTCCTAACCTTAGCGCGCTCAGGCGGACGGCGAGGCCTGCGCCAGCTCACCCTCCCCGGGGGAGGCCGGCGACGCACCGTTCGTGACATAAGTCATGCGGTAAAGCCTGGCGTAAGTCCCGTCAAGCGCCAGCAGTTCCTCGTGGGAGCCGGCCTCGATGATGCGGCCCTGGTCGACCACGAGGATGCGGTCGGCGTCGCGGATCGTCGAGAGCCGGTGGGCGATAATGAAGGAGGTGCGGTTGCGCACCATGCCGTGGAGGGCGCGCTGGATCAGCGCCTCCGTCACCGTATCGACGTTGGCGGTCGCCTCGTCAAGGATGAGGATGCGCGGCTCGGCTAGGATGGCGCGGGCGAAGCTGATCAGCTGCCGCTGTCCCACCGAGAGGTTCTGGCCGCGCTCCTGCAGGTAAGTGTTGTAGTTGTCCGGCAGCCGGGCGATGAAGTCGTGCGCGCCGACAGCCCGGGCCGCGGCCTCGATCTCAGCGTCGCTGGCGTCGAGCCGGCCGTAGCGGATGTTCTCGCCGATGGTGCCGGAGAAGAGGAAGGGGTCCTGCAGAACGATGCCCAGCCGCCGGGTCAGCGACGCGTGCTTGATGCGCCGCACATCGATGCCGTCGATGAGCACGGCGCCGTCCGTGACGTCGTAGAAGCGAGCGACCAGCGCGGTGATGGTGCTCTTGCCGGCGCCGGTCGGCCCGACCAGGGCGATCGTCTCGCCTGGCTGCACCACCAGGTTGACGTGCTCCAGCACCGGCGTCTCCGGCACGTAGGCGAAGGAGACGTCACGGAACTCGACTGCGCCCCCGATGTCCCCTAGGTCGACCGCATCGGGCGCGTCGACAATCTCCGGCTGGGTGTCCAGCACCTCAAAGATACGCTGGCCGCCGGCCATCGCGCGCTGAAGTTGGGTATATTGCATCACCAGATCGCGTACGGGGTCGAAGAAGCGCTGCACGTAGAGGGCGAAGGCAACGATCGTGCCGACGCCCGCCGCGGCCGCTACGTCGCCGTTGATGATGCGCAGTCCGCCCACCAGGACGACGAGCGCTGTCGCCACTGCGACCAGCATCTCGACCACCGGCATGATGGCGGCGGACATGCGGCCGGCCTGCACGTTGGCACTGAGGTTATCGGCGTTGACGGCGTTGAAGCGCCGCGAGTTCTCTTCTTCCCGGGAGAGGCTCTGGATTACCCGCACGCCGGAGACGTTCTCCTGCAGGTTGGCGTTGACGATGGCCAGCGCGGCCCGCGCCCGCGAGAAGGCGATCCGAGCGTAGCCCTGCCAGATGAACATGACAATGATCAGGACGGGAACGACGGTGAAGGTGACCAGCGCCAGCGTGACATCCATATATAAGAGGAAGAAGATGACCAAACCTAAGCCCGCAAAATCGGAGAGGATGGTCAGGAAGCCACTGCTCAGCAGCTCCTGCATCATCGTCACGTCGTTCTGAACGCGCGACATGATACGGCCCACCTCGTTGCGGTCAAGGAAGCTCAGCGAGAGCTTGTGGATGTGGGCGAACATCTGGTTGCGCAGCTGCAGCAACATGCGGTGGCCCATGAAAGCGGTCGCCACCTGCTGCACGTACTGGCCAGCCCAGCCGAACACTGCCAGCGCGACCAGGGCGATGCCGACGCGGTCCAGGCCGGAAGTATTGCCGCCCTTTATGAACTCGTCGATGGCGAGGCCGATAAGGAAGGGCTGGCTGCTCTGGGCGCCGACGGCGACCAGCATCGCCAGCAGGGCGACGGCGGCCTGCCACTTGTAAGGCTTGAGGTAGGGCAGCAGGCGCATGACCACGGAGTGGTCGTAGACCTTGCCTAGCTCATCGTCCAGGCGACCGCCACCGCCGGGGCCGTGGTGGCTCCAGCCGCCCGCTCCCCATTGGCCCATAGCTCTAGCTGCCCACCAGCTCGGCTTCGCCGGAGACTGTCGGGGTCGCCCCCTTCAGCGCCTCCTCCTGGTCGCGCAGCTCCAGGTCGTAGATCTGCTGGTAGGTGCCCCCTTGCTGCAGCAGCTCCTCGTGCCGCCCGCGCTCGACGACGAGCCCATTGACCAGCACCAGGATCTCGTCAGCCTCTTTGACGGTGCGCAGCCGCTGGGCGATCACGAAGGTAGTGCGGTTCTTCATCAACTCTACCAGCGCCTGCTGGATGAGGTACTCCGTCTCCATGTCCACGCTGGAGGTCGAGTCGTCCAGGATGAGGATGCGCGGGTCCAGGAGCAGCGTCCGGGCAATGGCGACGCGTTGCTTCTGGCCGCCGGAGAGCGTGATGCCGCGCTCGCCGACCCAGGTATCGTAGCCCTGGGGGAATGCAAGAATGGTTTCGTGGATCTGCGCAGCCCTGGCCGCCGCTTCGATCTGCTCCTGCGAAGCGTCGACGGCGCCGTAAGCGATGTTGTCGCGGATGGTGGCGGAGAACAGGAAGACATCCTGCTGGACGATGCCGATCGCCTCGCGCAGGGACTTCAGCGTCAGGTCGCGGATGTCGATGCTGTCGATCGTGATTCGCCCGGCGCTGACGTCGTAGAAGCGCGGCAGCAGGTTGACGATGGTCGATTTGCCGCTACCGGACGGTCCCATCAGCGCGATCACCTGTCCGGGTTTGGCGTCGATGTTAACGTCGCGCAGGACGGGCGAGATAGCATCGTAGCTGAAGGAAACCGACTCGAATCTGACGTGCCCGCGAACGTTGGTCAGCACCACAGCGTCCGGCTTCTCCCTGACCGCCGATTCGGCGTCCAGTATCTCGTAGATGCGCTGCGCGGATGAGCCGGCGCGCGAGAAGATGTTGATGATCCAGCCAATGCTGCGGACCGGCATCTGCAGCAGTCCAAAATAAAGCAGGAAGGCCGAAAGCTCGCCGACAGTCAGCCGGCCAGCCATGGCCTCGTGGCCGCCGTACCAGAGCACAACGGCCAGCGCCAGCATGGAGAAGCCGGAGATCATAGGGCCGTTGAGTGCTTGCACCTTGCTCACGGCATAGCTGCTGTTGAAGAGGTCCTGCGCCTCTCGGCCGAAACGTTCGCCTTCGTGCTGCTCGCGGCCAAACGCCTTCACCACCCGCGCGCCCGTAAGTGACTCCTGCAGCACCGTCGTCAGGCGCGCCAGGCCGTTTTGCACCTTGAGCCAGAGCGGCCGCATCGTCATTGCCATGGCAGTGGAGCGCCAGGCGATGAGCGGCAGCAGCGCCCAGCTAACCAGCGTCAGGCGCCAGTTGGTCAGGAGCATCAGGATCAGTACCACCGTCAGCAGCGCGATGATGTAGGCGAAGCGGATAACACCCTGCTGGATGTACCAGCGGATCGACTCCACATCCTGGGTAGCTCGCGACATCAGCTGGCCGGTTTGGGCCTTATCATGGTAAGCGAAGGAAAGGCGCTGTAAGCGGTCGTAGATGGCGTTGCGGATATCGTAGGCAACACGCTGGGAGATCCACTCCCCCAGGTACTGCTGCCCGAAGCCGAAGGCGCCGCGCAGTAGGGCCGCGCCAATGATCAGGGACGCTACGACGACCAGGCCTGTGGCGTTGCCCTTATCGGTGCCGTTGCCAACCCCGTAGTCAATGCCCCAGCGGATGAGCTGCGGCATCGCCATCGAAAAGCCGGTGGCGGCGAAGACGCAAAGGAGGGCGAAGGCCAGCCGGCGCTTGTAAGGGCTGAGGAAACTGAGGACGCGCAGAAGGTACATTT
>DASRHH010000159.1:0-7384 GCA_035650635.1 Dehalococcoidia bacterium
TCGACCCCTGGCCGCAGACTAACCTCGTGTTTTTCCGCATCGAGGGCTGGGACCGCGCCGAGTTCATCGCCCGTTGCCGGCAATCGGATCTCCTCTGCCTGGAGGAGGGTGGGCGGGTGCGTATGGTCACACACTACGGCATCGAGCGGCAGGATATCGACGAGGCACTGCAGCGAGTGCGCACGATTTTGGGCCAGACCGCCTGATGTCTAGGCGTGCCGCTCTCTGGCTGCCGTTGGCGGCCTTTTTCTTGCTGATCGCCGCTTGCTCCAGCGGCAACGGTTCCCCGCTGCCAGCGCAGGATGTCGTTTCGAAGGTGCCATGGGGGACTTCGGAGACGGCTACCTACCAGGTGCTGCAAGACAACAAGGTGAAAGGTTCCGGCGTGCTCAGTATCAGCTCCAGCAGCGGCACCTACACGCTCACCCAAGTCTATGAGCGTAGCGACGGCCAGACCAGCGATTCTGCCGGCGCCGTGGTCGACGCCAGCACGCTGAAGCCGTTGAGCACTTCCCGCCAGGTCAACGGCCCCGAGGGCGAGCGCGATTGCCGGGCTGACTACTCCGGCGACAGCGTCGTCGTCGTCAACAGCTCGAAAAGCGATAGCCGTACCGACACCCTCGTCCTGCCCGGCTCCTTCTACGACAGCGCCGCTGACCTCTTTCTCTGGCGCACGATCCAGCTGGAGCGCGGCCTCAAGCTGGCCTACCAGGACGTCTTCACCTGCAACGTCCTCGCCAAGCCCAGCCACACGCTGGCGACTCTTGAAGTACTAACGGAGGAGCGGGTGCGCGTGCCGGCCGGCACCTTCGATACCTGGCGCGTTGAGATGCGGGCGGGCGGCTCGACCCAGCGTTTCTGGATAGCGCAGGACGCGCGGCGCTCGCTGGTGCGCTACGACAACGGCAGCCAGGTCTTCGAGCTGCAGTCGATCAGCGGCAGCTAGCGCTGCGGAGCGGCGGGAACGGTAGGGATGGTTGCGCCGCTGTCCAGCGGGATGCCGGGCTGAGCGCTGCCGCTGCCCCCGACATCGGCCACGACCTCCAGGAAGAAGACCAGGGCGGCCAGCAGCAACAGCACTATCCAGAGCATGTGGAGTCTGCGAATCAGGAAGATAAGCCGCATAAGTTGCGAATTTCCTTGACATGACTATAATAGCCAGTCAATTGCTGGCGAGCCATGACTACAGTCCTAGTCGTTTCGCCCGACCCTCAGTTACGATCGCTGGCACGCCAGGCGCTCGGCGGCGAAGGACGCGTGGTGGTGGAGGCCGCCGATACGGAATCGGCGTTGCGCGCCGCCATTTCCCCTGAGCTGGCCGCCTGCGTCCTTGACACCTCCCGCCCTATCGACCTGGAGTCAGTCTGCGACCACGTCCGCGAGATCACGCCGAGCGCGCCCATCCTCTTCCTCGCCTCGGCCGATCAGCGCTGGCTGCCCGGCGCACTGCCGCGCCGCGACAGCCTGGACCAGGTGCTGGAGCGGCCGGTCTCCGCGGCGGCGTTGAGCCGGGCGGTCAAGGGCCTACTGGAAGGGCACGAGTTCGGGCACGGCTCGCTGCCCATCGGCGATGCTGAACTGGATGCCGGTACGCACGAGGTCCGTGGCAACGGCCAGAGCGTGCTCCTGACGCCCACCGAGTTCCGCCTGCTGGAGTACCTGGCGAGCCGTCCCGGACAGCTGGCGCCCTTTAGCCAGCTGCTGACGGAGGTCTGGGGTTTCCCGGCCGGCACCGGCTCCTCTGAGCTGGTGCGCTCTCACATGCGCAACCTGCGCGCCAAGCTGCGCCGGGTCACCGTCCACGCCGATGACGTTATCCGCACCGTCTCACGGCGTGGCTATCGCCTGGGCTGAGCCAGACGCCGCCGCTATAATCGATGGGGTATCTCCCCGCGCGAGCGGGCGTAGCTCAGTGGTAGAGCACCGGCCTTCCAAGTCGGCTACGTGGGTTCGATTCCCATCGCCCGCTCCAACTTTCCGCTAACTTTCGCCAAGAAAAGCCGTTCTCCCTCTTGAGGCATTTCCGTTAAAGGGAGGTTAAGGTGCTCTGGACTACTCGACTCAACCGTTTGACAGGCATCGTCTTATTGCTTACGGCTATCGCGACAGTCCTTGTTATCGTCTTCGGGATGAACAGCGACGCCGACCCCTTCAAGAAGACCGAAATCGACGACTTCCTGCGCGATATTGACGATAACCGGAAGGCGATGGTCTTTGGTCTGGCCGTCGACGTTGTCATCCACTCCGGCCTCGGTCTGGCGCTGGCCGGGCTGCTCTACTTGCTCTTCCGGGGGCGCGACCGGCTGTTGGCGCTTTTCGGCTTTGGCTTCCTGCTGGCCGCATTCATCGCCTCGATCGCTTCAGGCGCTATTAACGCGGCGTTGATTCTGGTGGCCCACGATTTCGTGAAGGGCGGGCCCGGTGGCATGGCCGCCGGTGATCCGGCGATTCTGGAGGTAGGACGCGCCCTGGCAGTCTCATCGATCCTGGTGGACCAATCATCGCTAACGGCTTTTGGCCTGGCCGTGCTTAGTTTCGGTGCGCTCATTACCTGGGCGCCGCTGGGAGCCGGGGCGAACCCGCCGCGCTGGCTGGGCTGGTTCGCAATGCTCGGTGGTCTCGCCTTCGTTCTCAGCTGGCTCATCGCGATTACCGACGCCGCTTTCGTGTTGTTCATCGTCGGCGGGCTGGCCTCGCTGATCTGGATGGTGGTGCTGGGAGTCTGGCTCCTGCGAACGCCCGATGCAGCGCCGCAGACCGCATAAACGCAGGTGGGGGCGTATCCACGATGCGCCCCCCAACCACTAACGGTGCTCCTGAACCCTTGGAGGGCGAGACCCTTCGCTGCGCTCAGAATGACAGACAGTAGGGGCACAGCATGCTGTGCCCCTACGCTAATGTTTCGGGTCGCGAGGCCCCTAAGACGCCTCGTCCAGCAGCTGCCGGATCTCGGCGTCCTCCAGCCCCTCGATCTCGATTAGCTTGTCGCGGGAGGTGGCGCCGCGCGCGATCCTGATGCGCGCTCGGTCCACCTCCAGCACCTGGGCTAGCAGCCGCACCACGGCCTCGTTCGCCTTGTCGCGCTCGGCCGGCGCTGCGACGCGGACGCGCAGCGCGTGTCCGTACCAGCCGCCGATCTCGTCCCGGCGTGCCGCTGGCGTGACCCGCAGCGTCAAATAGCCCATGGCGTAGACTAATCTTAGCCAGGTTTCCGTATGCGCGTCTTCACAATCGGCCATTCCACCCGCACCACGGAGCAGCTTGTCGAAGCGCTGCGGGCGCACGGCATCGAACTGCTAGCCGATGTGCGCTCGTTCCCCCGCTCCCGTCATGTTCCGCATTTCAACCGGGAGGCACTTGAGGTCGATCTGCCGACGGCCGGCATCGATTATCTGCACCTGCCAGAGCTGGGCGGGCGTCGGCAGCCGCGCAAGGACTCGCCCAACCTGGCCTGGCGCAACGAGGGCTTTCGCGGCTTCGCGGACTACATGCTGACGCTGGAGTTCGAGGCTGGCCTGGCGCACCTGCTCGAACTCGCCGCGGAGCGCGAAACCGCGATCATGTGCGCCGAGGCCGTCTACAAGCGCTGCCACCGCTCGCTCATCGCCGACGCGCTGACCCTGCGCGGCCATGAGGTGCTGCATATCGCCACGCCCAGGCGCGTCGAGCCGCACCAGCTGACGCCGTTCGCCCGCGTGGAGGACGGGCGACTGCTCTATCCGGCGTTGTTGTAGCGCGCCTGAGAGAGCGGGCGCTACAATTGCAGCGCGGGCCCGTAGCTCAAGGGCAGAGCAGTCGGCTCATAACCGATTGGTTGCAGGTTCGAATCCTGCCGGGCCCACCATTGCGATGAGTGTTGAAGCCGGGGACCCGATCCAGCAGGCCCGCCAGGTGCTATCCGGCTACGAGCCGCAACTCATCGTCGATCCCACGCTGCGTCCCGCAGCCGTCCTCCTGCTCCTCTTCGAGGCGGCGGACGAGGCCCACGTCCTGCTGATTGAGCGCACGCAGAACGTCACGCAGCACAAGGGGCAGGTCGCTTTCCCCGGCGGCTCGCGCGAGGAGTCGGACGCCGACGTGGTCGAGACGGCGCTGCGCGAAGCGGAGGAAGAGGTCGGGCTGGCGCGGGCAGAGGTCGAGGTCATCGGCCGGCTGGACGATATGATCACCCGCACCGGCTACCTGGTATCGCCGGTCGTCGGGGTCTTACGTCCTGGCGCCTCTCGCGAGTTCATCCCGCAGGAGTGGGAGGTGGCGCGGGTGCTGGAGGTGCCGCTGGGCCACCTGGCGGACCCGGCGAACTTCGGGATGATGCCACGCGAGCTACGGGGCCGCATGGTGGAGCTGCAGACGTTCCACTGGGGCGGCCTGCAGATCTGGGGCGCTACAGCCGAAATCCTGCGCGGCTTCCTGGACCTGCTGGGCTACCCGCAGTGAGGACCGGCGAAACCTCTGGCCCGCCCCTTCCAGAGGAGGGTCAGGGAGGGGTGCGAGACTACGTCGAGAACCTGGGGCCGCCCTGCCGTCGCTGCCGCGAGCGCCGCTGGCGAGTGCAGGTGCGGCCCAAGCCCTGGATGCGGCGCTGGCTGGAGATCGTCTTCGCGGTCCCGGACGTGTTGATCTTCCAGCACGAGTCCGGCGGCTGGCCCGGCAAAGAGGCGGAGGTCTGGACTTGCCTCAACTGCGGCCGCGTGGCGAACCGCTAGGCCGGGACGGCTGCGGTTTCCTTCGCCTCAAACCAGCGAGCGAAGGCGGCTACCAGGTCGGGGCGCCCCTCAACACAGACCTTGCCCGAGGCCAGCAACTCCCCAATGGTCGTGCCCTGCAGCCAGAGCGCATAGAAGCCGGCGGCCTCGCCGCTGACCCAGAGGTCCGTCTCGAAGCCGGGCGGATCGAAGCACATCGAGACGCCCGGCCGCTCGCAGACCAGCCAGGCGCGTGCCTGCCCGTTGCCGGTGGCCAGTACCTCAATGACGATCTTCTCCGCCGGCAGAGCTTCGGTTACTATGCGTGACTTGAGCATGCAGATGGTCGTTAGCGGGTCCAGGTCGCCCTTGTCGTCCGGCTTGCCCCAACGGGAGCCCCAGGCGTCCATGGCCTCGATGACAGGCTTAAGATCGTGACCTGCGGGCGTCAGCTGGTAGCGAGTCGAGTTCCTGCTGGCGTTGCGCTCGCAGGTCACAAGGCCCGCTCTCTCCAGCGTGCGCAGCCTCTTGGCCAGCAACGCCCGCGAGATGCCGGGTACGTTGCGCACCAACTGGTTGAAGTGGCCGGTGCCGTACAGGAGCTCGCGGACGATGAGCGGCGTCCAGAAATCGCCGATGACGTTGGTTGTCGCCGCCACAGGACAGTACTTCGCGTAGATGTACATGGTGGCAGAATTGTAGCCGTTGCTGCCGGCGACGGGTAGTCTGTTTTTTGAACTAGCTGCCTGGCTCCAGCCCGCTAGACTGTGGCTTGAAGGAGGATTCCTATGCCTGATGTTTACGACGCGATCATCGTAGGGGCGCGCTGCGCCGGCTCACCGACCGCGATGCTGCTGGCCCGCAAGGGCTACAAGGTGCTCATGCTGGACAAGGCCACGTTCCCCAGCGACACCATGTCCACTCTCATCATCTGGCCCCGTGGCATCGCCTGCCTGCAGCGCTGGGGCCTCCTCGATTCGCTGACCGCAACCGGTGTGCCGCCCGCGACCCGCAAGCAGACCTTCGACGTCGGGCCGTTTGCGCTAACGGGCTCGGCAACGCCATTCGACGGCGCTTCCGAGGGTTATGCGCCGCGCCGCACGCTCCTCGACAAGATACTGGTCGATGCGGCGGCAGCGGCCGGCGCCGAGGTGCGGGAGGGGTTCTCAGTGCAGGAGCTTGTCCGAGACGGCGACACGGTGACCGGCATCCGCGGTCGCAGCAAGAGCGGCCAGGAGGTTACGGAGACGGCCCGCATCGTCATCGGCGCGGACGGGCTGCATTCCGCCATAGCCAAGGCGGTGGGAGCGCCGGCGTACAACGAGCGCCCGCCCCAGTCCGTGGCCTACTACACGTTCTACAGCGGCTTGCCCTGCGAAGGCATCGGGTTTCACCTGCGACCCAACTGCGGCTTCGGGATATTCCCCACCAACGATGGCCTGACGCTGATCGTCGCCGGCAAGCCCGTATCCGAGTTCCATGACTTCCGGTCAGACATCGAGGGCAACTTCCTGGCGATCCTGGCGCAGTCGCCTGAGGTGGCGGAGCGGGTGGCCGCAGCCAAGCGCGAGGAGCGTTTTGTCGGCACGGCGGACATGCCGAACTACTTCCGGCGCCCCTACGGCGCCGGCTGGGCGCTGGTGGGCGACGCGGGCTACCACAAGGACTCGATCACCGCGCAGGGCATCAGCGACGCCTTCTGCGAGGCCGAGCTCCTGGCGCAGGCCATCGACAACGGCTTTGCGGGCCGAGCGCCGCTGGAAGAGGCGCTGGCCGGCTACGAGCAGAAGCGCAACGAGTTCGCGATGCCGATGTACGAGTTCACCGTCCAGATGGCATCGATGCAGCCGCCGCCACCAGAGATGCAACAGCTGTTCGGGGCGCTGCTAGGCAACCAGCCGGATACGGACCGCTTCTTCGGCGTTCTGGCGGGCTCGGTGCCGATCCCGGAGTTTTTCTCGCCGGAGAACATGGGCCGGATCATGAGCCAGGCCGCCGGCTAGCTGACCAGCGCCACCCGTCCCTGCTTCGAGACGAAGAGCAGCGCGCTCGGCTCCTCGCGACGGAACAGCACCTCGACTCCGGGGTAGAGCTCGACACCGCTGATCTCCTTGAGCACCCAGTAGCTCTTGCCCAGCCGCACGTCGACGCGGCTCTGCGATGGCCAGATGGTGAGCCGCACCGCCGCCTGGTGCTCGGCGCTATCGAGCGAGAGCTGGTAGACGACCTCGCCGCGCACCTGGAAGGGCGCCTGCTCGAGCTTCGCGTCGAGCAAGGCGGCGATCTGCTGGATGGCTTCCGGGTCGGTCAGCTGCATGTCGGGAGACTCGCGTTGACGGCTTCAGCCGCCGGTGCTATTCTCCGCCAGCCAACGATTCCCTGCCAGTCTGAAGGAGGGCGAGATGATTTTCGTAGTGACGCACGAGCACACGGCGGAGTCCTGCCCGGCCGATAACCCGACGATGGTGGTGCAGACGGTCGACGAGAAGCATATCGCCGAGTGCGGCGTGAAGGTGCTGGGCGCCTACGTGGCGCCGGCGGAGCATACGCTGTACTACGTGCTGGAGGCCGACGACTACTCCCAGGTGGTGCGCTACCTGCGACCGCTGATGCCGATCGGGACGGCGGACATCGTGCCGGTGCAGACGATCCAGGAAGCGGCCGGCATCTTCCCCACGCGGTAGCGCGGGCTGCACGAC